>CAZCBJ010000001.1:0-11865 GCA_964496705.1 uncultured Anaerolineaceae bacterium
GCCAGACCGGAAATCAAACCATCCACTTGCCCGCTTTCCAGATAGGGCTGGATAATTGGTGCTGCCTGAGCACTGCTGACCATCAACAAAGGCACATCCCCCAGCGCAGGCTGTATCTGTTCTATCCACGCCCGGCCCGTTTCCACACTGTCCGTGATGACCACGACGCAGGCGAAGTCCTGCAAAGCGTAGATATCCTGAACAGCCTGATGATCCCAGGCCTTGATGCCCGTGTTGGTCGAATCCATTGAGTATGAAATCGCCAGGCGCGGACTGAGCGCAAATTCATGCAAGGATACCAATCCGCCCGGCAGATAACCCAGGTTGACCGTCTTGAAATCAAGCACGTAGGTTGCTCCAGAGTCTATCACGGCCGCCTGCAGCAGTCTTTGCGCCAACACCGGACCCACCGGGATGGTGGAAAGCATGGCGATGCGCGCCTGCTTGTCAATCAGGTGGGTCATCACCCGGCCAGCGCTCAGGTCCAGCTCACCCGATAAGCCGGAGTCATAATCAAAAGCGACCAGCACAGGCGCATCTGCAGGCAGGGCGTTAACCAGCGTATGAAAACGCGCCACACCGACCGGGACCAGCGCTGAATTTGCTGTTCCGGGTGTGCTGAAAAAACTGGCGAACAACAGAATGGCGATCAACACGATACCCAGCACCATTCGCACCAGGCGGGCGGGAGTGACCGACATATCTTTTTTGACCTCAACGGGTCTGGACTCCATGGTCACCAGGTTTTCCAGGAGACTGGCATTCAGCGTCTGGTTTTCTGTGACTCTCAGACGATTGGAATATACGGGCGGCTTGACCACTTTCGAGACCACATCCTGGCTGTCCACCAACCCGCGCATCCCCGCCAGCGGTCCCGCGCGCTCAATCCGCTGCATGGAGGCATCTTCGCTCAATGCTGGCGCAACAGCCTCCACCGGGCGCATCGCCTGCAGCCACTCGGGCAGCTCGGCGCGATCAATTTCGGCAGGCGCTTCCTCCTCAGCCATCTCGGCTTTCATTTCCGCTTCTGGCTCCTCTTCAGCCAGGGGGGTTTTGGAATCGGAATCCATCCACTCCGGCAAGGTCTGGCCGGCAAACACCAGCGGACCGGTGCCCTTGGGTCGCGGCGGTGGAAGCTCAGAAGATGGGATGATGGTTGGAGCTTCCTGTTCGGGATGCTCTGTCAGCCAATCTGGCAGCTCTTCGCTGGCAAATGGAGACGTGGGAACAAGCGGTTGCTCTGGCTCAGGCTCTTCAAGCAGGCTAAACTCCTCGACCGGCTTCGACTCATCTGGCAGAGCTTCACCAGTTGCTGGAAACTCCAGGTCTTCAGGGCTTAATGTGAAAGCTGAAGCCCCGGCGGAGTCGACGATCTCGCCTCCGCGCAACCAATCGGGGGTGCTATCAAATGGAACTGCTGGCGGAGCCTGGTCCGTAGGGGTGCTGGTGAGCCATTCCGGTAACCCTTCGGTTGCCGGCTGTGCAGGTTCGGGCTGACCAAATTCGCCCGATAACCATCCATCCAGACCGGTTTCCTCAGCAGGGGTTGATTCCTGCCCCGTGCTTGACACCGACCAATCCGCAAACGCGGCCATTTCGGCGGGTTGGGAGGTTTCGGCCTCCTCCGCTTCTTCGCTTGCCATCCAATCAGGCAACCCCTCCCCTGAAGGTGTGGGGCTTCCAGTTGCTTCATCTTCCAACGAACGCAGCCAATCCGGCATTTCGCCTTCGGTTGTTGCCGGTTCGCCCGCGGCGGAAGAATCGGCTCCCAGCCAATCCGGGAGTCCCGCCTCGCCCTCCGGAAGGTTGGTCATACCTGCTTCTTCGCCTTCCACGGAAGCGGTCTGTTCAAATGACGGCCTTCCAGCCGGGCTGTCCAGCCACTCATTCTGCTCTTGCGGTTCATCCGCAGCCGTCTGAGAATCGACAGGAGGAGATGCTTCGGCGGACCGGAGGCTATCAAACCAGCTCTCCGGTTGAATTTGCTCCTGCAGACCGGCGCTCATTTCGGCGCTATCAAGCCCGACCAGATTTGAACTGGTCTGATCCTGTGCCGCCTCATCAGGCACTTCAGCGCTTACCTGTCCAGCGCCAACATCCTGCAGCCAATCCGCGGGCTGTGACTGGTCGGGTTCGATGGTTGAAGATTGCAGGCTTGACAACCAATCCGGCACTTCTTCGGCAGCAGGTTCTTCTCCGGCTTCTGCGCCCAGCCAGCCAAATTCCTGGCTCGATTCCTGTTCCTGGCGGTTGCGCTCGCGGATTTTCATCAACCAATCGGGGGCGTCGCCTTCGTCCTGCGGTTGAGGATTTGACGGAGATGTCCCCGGGGTTTCGGAAGGCGGTTGATTGGGAACCCCGTTGGATTCCGATGCTGAGCGAAGACGCGCCAACCAATCCTCGCTGTCGTCATTCTGGCTGGAAAGCGAAGAATAACAGTGCTGGCACATTACACTGCCGGGAGGGTTTAATTTATTGCAATACGGACAACGGATATCTTCTGCCATATTCACCCGCTATAAGGACGGTCGGCGCCTAGAAGAATGCGCAGCCCGGCAGCCAGACTGCCCAGACCGATACCGAGCAAAATACCGCGCGCTCCAGCAACCGGCAGTTGCGAAATCATACTCAGTAAATCACGCAAAACGGGAAAGTCTCCACCTGAGCGCAGCAAGGTGCTGCCAATAATCAGGAAAATGATCGCGCTGACCACGAACACCGAAGCGAAGAAACCCTTGCGCCGCTGGAACATGCGAAAACCCGCATAGATCAAGGTGATCGCCAGCATGCCCATCAGGCTGGCCTCGATCGGCACCTGAATGGATGTGACCACATGCTGGAATTGCTCATTCCCCGGACCCAAAACCAACCCCACTACAGCCGTGATCAGAAATGCAATGAGTAGAATCAGCGAATACCAGTTCTTACCCTCTTGAGGAGAAACCTTGCGGATGTGCACCTGCAGCAGGCTGATGATTCCGATCAGCGTGGCAACACCCGCCAGTGTGACCGCCCAGTTGATCATCAGCATGCGTAATGATTGTAAAACCGAAATAGGTAGAAAGTATCCCAGCAGGAGGACAAATCCCACCGCGATGGCAAAAGCAGCAGCAATGGGTGATCTCATAGCAAGCCCACCAACTTAAGAATTGATCCGGCCACAATCAGAGCCGTCAACGCCCAGCGAAGGAAATCCTGGGCATGCAGACTGGCCTTGTGAACCGGTCCTGCCTCTAGATAAGCAGGAACCGCGAAAACCTCTTCGCCGATCAATGGTTCCTGAGCAGCAGCGTACAATGCCGCCTGGGCGGGGAGCGAGTCGCTGGCAGCCAACACGAAGCTGTCTTGATGATCCGCCGCCTCACACAGGAACGCCACCTCCGGACCAAAAGAGCCGACGAGAATATTTGCGCCGGTGTCTTCTTCGGAGACCACCGGCAAAGCACCGGCCACATACGACATGGGGGTCACACCGGTCAGATGTCCGCGCTCCGCCTCATACATTTCCAGCGCATTATTCGTGCGGTACACACTGCGCAAAGTATCCTGGCTCAAAATTGCCAGGCTGGCATCTCCGCTGGTCACCACTGGCGGACGATCGCTGATAAAGCTGATCTGGGCAATGCGCTCCAGGCTGCGCAGGCCGACCAGACCGGAAGCCGCATTGGCATCCACCACGTTGGTCTTGCCAATTGAAACATGCAGGCGTTTGCCTTGCTCCACGACCAACCCCACCGCGCGCCGCAACTGGTCGAAGGCAGCCAATGGTCGCAGCACACCGCCGCCGGCAGAGCGTTTGCGCAGCGATAAGATCAGGATCAAAAGCGCACAACCCACCACCAGCGAAGCGCCCAGGATTGTGTCTAAATTGATCAAGCTTTTTCCTCCTCACGCAGGAATAATACAAACTGCCTGGTTTCATCCTGGTTTTCGAGCATCCCCGCCAGCGCCTGCCATTGGCAGTCCCCTGGCGATGACCTAAAAAAGGGTTGACCAAAATAAAGAAACTGCGCCAGAAAACCAGTCAATGGACCGGCTGCCTCCAGTATGGTCGCAACCGGTTCATCCAGCCCAAAACGTTGCAATTTCTGTGCCCATGCAGACCAGAATGAACGTTCGATCCTCATGATATGAGTATAGCACAATTTGTGAAACAAAATTTCAACGGCAATTTGGCGGATTTCAAGCTGCCAACCCCATTTATCCTGCGGCGGCCTCCTGCCACAGACCCGTTCCACAATCTGTAGCGGCATACGAGCGGATCACCTGACGCATGGCATCCAGGTCGGGCCAAAAGGTGCTGATCTGGGATGTGTACTCACGCAGCGCTTCCTGCCAGGCAGTCAGACCATCTTCGTCCACGACGATCCGATAGGTCATCTGCATAGACTCGGTCAGACATCGAAGCTGATCCATACCCGACAACACATAGGGAAAATCAGGATAATGCCACAGCGGTCTGCCCAACATCTCTGCCGCCTGACGCGTCATGTAATGATCGCGGTGCTGCCCCACCGTTAGCGGGCTGACTATCCGCGCGCCGTCGGGCAATTTCTGCGCGAGCATCTCCGCGAGCTCAGCCACCAACCCGGCCTCGGCCGGGTGCACCGGCTGGAACAGCTCCTCATCCGATTGGATCAGCGGCTGTCCATCGGGTAGCCAGCGGTAAATGCAATCCGGAATGGGCAGATGGACATAGCCCACATCCAACTTCTGGCATGCGGCGATATCTTCGGCGCGGCGCGTTGCGACAGCCTGCTGCCCGGTTTGCCAGCGCTGGTGCAGGCCTTCCACATAAATCGTTTGCGGCGTTTCAAGCGGTTCGCCGGCGCAGACCGTCCAGATTTCCACCTGATCGCCCGATCTGCGCTGGGCCGAAATCATCCCACCGCAGGATAGCACGGCATCATCGAAATGGGGGGAAAGGTATATCCAATGCATGCCGCAATTATATCCTGCGCGCTTTCCTCACATCCTGCGAAAATTCGCAATTCAATGCTTTCTTTTTCTTGAGAGAAAAGACCTTGATTCTTGATTGAATTCGTGTGAAAATGAAGATACGCATTTTTTGAGGAGTTGAACATGGAGTTCTTGCGCGACTTATTTGCCACCCCACCCTGTCCCCCCAATCTAAAACCCGAAGTCGATAAACTGCTCGACGAGCTGATCAAAATCGGCAAGAACGAGGATTTCCTCTCCGAAAGGCCCATTCCGCCTTTTAACGGTCAATGTCGGCATGTGCGCGCCCGCGCGATCGGCAAACGCTTGTCGGACATCGGGGGATTTGCCATGATGGAGTTCGCCCATCGCAAGGTGCGGCGCAAGCTGGGCGCGCAATTAGGAGGTCACCTCGAATACGCCTGGGACGGTGTTGGTGATTGGCACCACTAATCCACTAGAATCCCTTTGAAACCCGAGATTACAAACCAGCCCGTTCATCAGCGGGCTGGTCTGTTTGTTTGTCCTTTTTTCACTTCCCCTGACAACCTCTTATTATTTTCCGCTTGCTCACCTCACCCATCACTTTTCATGAATATCCAACACATAATTGATATACGTGCGGGGTTTTCTGGATTCGACACTGAGCAGGATATAGAAACCAGCCACATCCTCTGGCACCGCCACCGCTGTGGTCCACTGAGCGTTCTCATTGGCCGGGGTGGTGGGCACCGGCGGTATGTCCAATGTTTCATATACGCCGTAAATGATTCCATCCGCTCCAATCACCGGCGGGATGCCAATATGTGTTTTTAGTGGGAACTTGGTGGGATTGAAATTCTGCCAGGTGAACTGAAAACCGTTCTCCGTACGCTGCGCATCCAACAGGGTCACAACATTTTCGCTTAAGCCGGTGATGGGTGTCGAGGCGGGCAACACCAACCCCTCCACCTGGTTGGCGATTGGATAGGCGAGGCCGGCGACAACATCGTCCAGATTAAGCTCAAGCGTCCCTTCCGTTTTATTGGCTTGCGGATCATAATCATCTAATATTCCGCCAAAACTGGCATAACGGATGTTTAGCCTGGCGCCGGCCGTCTCGTTTACGCCCTGACATTCCACATACAGCAATTGTGTCTGGGTGGTATCGGATGAATCAACCACGTATCCGCGCATTTGAAAGCCCGGCGCTAAACGGTGTCCGCCGGTACTGACGAAAACCGTACCGCAATTACTGGTTTTACCATCCGCAGCGGTTAGAATGGCCGGCTGCTTTGGATTGGCATCCATTTTAGCCCAATCGCCGGTATCGTTGCGAATCGTCAGGTCAATTTTCACATCTCCCGATGCGGTTTTCTCAACCTTTGTGACCACCGCGCCCCAGCTTTTTGGGACAGCGTTCTTTTTAGCATCCGCTGCCGGTTCCAGGCCTTCAGGCAGGACGATATACACACAGGCAGTAGTTAGAATCGCATAGATGAAAACTGCCAGCAGCAGATATTTCTTTGATCGGTTCATGCACTCCTCCTATGGAGCCGCTTTGAGCGCCGGGAGCAAGGGTCTGATTCTGGCCAGGGCATAGGCATAACCCGGGGGCATGGCGGTGGTACCGTCCACACCCGTCACAGCTTTCTGTTGCCCGTCATAGGTGATATCAATGTAATGCGCATAACATTGGCGACAAGGATTCAAGTATGTGCTGAAGATATCTGCCGTGAACCAACCATGCTCAACGCTGATGGCTTGCAGCAATTCTTCGACCTCTTCCGGGGTAACCTGCTTTTCAACCTGGACATCGCCCGTGCTTCCGGTGATCCTGCCATCGGGATAAATCACATAAAGCTCATCCACGCAATCCGGCCCGGCGGTGCGCTGATACACAACCACTGCGCCTGCCTGAACCAGTTCTGTAGCCTCAGCATCGCGGAAAGGAGCCACCTGACATTGCACACTTTCAGTAGTTTTGGTGGATGATGCTTGTCTGAGCTGAAGGATAGCCGCCACCCCCACCACTATTAACACCACTGCAGCGCCCAGAGCAATCACCAACCTGTGCCGGCGTTGCGCGGGGGATCGCACCCTGGATTTGCCCCCTTTTCGATTGGCAAGGATGGTCTGAACGCCTATGAAAACGAGCGTCAGAACGCCGATCACGATTTTTGTCCACCAGGAGCTCAGCGAACCGATGAATTGAATCAACGCCTGGGTGACCGCCAGCACCATCACCCCGAACAAAGTCCCCAGCACATAACCCGACCCACCGCTGAGCATTGTGCCGCCCATCACGACCGAAGCGATCACATCTAATTCAAATCCGGGCGCGTACAGGCCGTGCCCGGATTCGACAAACAAGCAAAATGACAGGCCCGCCAAAGCCGAGCAAAAACCGTTGAATGTGTAAACCAATAATTTGGTCTGGTCCACCGGCAAGCCCATCAGCCGGGCGGATTGCTCATTGCGCCCTTCGTTCCCACCAATGGCATACACCGTTCGACCAAACCGGGTATATTGCGCGATATAAATGACGGCAAAAAGCAACAAGAAAGCCACCACGACCGAGATCGAAATGTATGGAGCGGTGGTTCCACGCACATTGGCCCATTCCATCAAACCCGGGATCAAAATTTTTGTTTTCCCCAGGATGTGGAAAATGCGATCATTGATCTGAACGGCATCATCACTGATAAAGAAGCACATCCCGCGCGCAAACCACATCCCCGCCAGCGTGGCGATGAACGGTTGTACTTTCAGCTTGACGATGAAGGTTCCCATCGTGGCCCCCAGCGTCATACCCATCAGCAGCATGAGCGGGATAACCAGCCAGGGATTCATCCCTTCGCGCAGCAGCACCGCCGAAGAAACCGTGGTCAACGCGACCACGCCGCTCACAGAAAGGTCAATACCACCGGTCAATATGACCAGGGTCATGCCGATTCCGCTGATCAGTAAATGTGCGCTGTTGCGAAACAGGTTGAAAAACACCTGAGGGTTGCGCATCCCGGCAAAGAAATAAGCGCCCACCGCATAGGCCGTCAATGCCAGCAAAGCCGTCGAAAACATCGGCACAAATTTCCGGTTTTTGCGCATGAACAAAGAGATACTGTCTCGCACGGCTACCCTCCTTTCCCAGCCATTCCAAGGCGGCGCACAAAGCTGCGCACCTGCTCGGAATACAACAGGATGACCAGGATAACCACGACAGCCTTGATGGCCTGCAAGGCGAAAGCCGGCACACCGATGGCATACATGGACTGGGTAATGGCCTGCATGACCAATGCGCCAATCATGCTTGCCAGCAGCGAAAATCGCCCGCCGCTCATGGACGTTCCCCCGATGACCACCGCCAGGATGGCATCCAGCTCGGTGGTCAAGCCGATGTTATTGGCATCTGATGTGCGCACATTCGAACTGGCCACCAGACCAGCAATCCCGGCGCAAAAACCGCAAAATGTGTATACCATCAGCTTGATACGCTTTTCGTTGATTCCGCTGAAGAAACTGGAACGGAAATTGGTGCCGACCGCTTCAATAAACATCCCGATGGCAGTCTTGCGGGTCAGCAGCCAGGTTAGCGCAAAGATGAAAGCGACAATGTACAGCGAAAACGGCAGCACAATCCAGCCCTGACCAATGAAGGCGTAAGGCCGGTAAGTAATTTGCACACGCAGTCCGTTGGTGATCAATTGGGCAATTCCTCGCCCGGAAATCATTAAAATTAAAGTCGCCACCATCGGTTGGATACGCATATAGGACACCAGCACCCCATTCCACGCCCCGCATAGAATGGATATGAACAGCGCTGCCAGGATCACCAACCATAGGGGCTGGAAAGTGTAAGTGGGATCGGTGACAAAGAAAACTTCATTTCTCAGAGCCGAGGGATTCATCAAGATTCCCGCGGTTGAAGCCGCAATGGCCATCGTTGCTCCCACAGACAAGTCCACTCCCCCGGTGGCGATGACGAGGGTCATGCCGATTGCCAGCAGCATGATGGTTGAGCCGTTGCGGAAAATGTCGATCAGGCTCCCGTGCAGGTTACCGCTGCGATTTTCTATGGAAAAGAACCCGGGGATGAAGATCAAATCGAACAACAGGATCAAAGATAGCGCCACCAGCGGAAAGAAGAGCCTGCTCTCGGTGATGCTCCTCCAGGTAAATTTGTTCGTCTTTTTCATGCTTCGCTCCCTGCAATCGCGTGAATGATGACCTTTTCATCCACTTCACCGGAAAATTCGGCCACCTTTTCCCGTTCGCGCAAGACCACGATGCGGTGGCTGGTACGCAGCACCTCCTCCAGTTCGGAGGAGATAAACATACAGGCTTTGCCTTCCTCAGCCAGTGAGAGCACCAGCTTTTGTATCTCAGCTTTGGTGCCCACATCAATCCCGCGGGTTGGCTCATCGAGGATCAACACCAGCGGATTGGTCGCCAGCCAACGGGCCAGGATGACCTTCTGTTGATTGCCGCCGCTCAGATTTCTCACAATCTGGTCGGGTGAAGGTGTGGCGATGTTCAGCAATTCGATAAATTTGTCAGCAATCTGGTACTGCTCGGCCAGGCTGAGATATTTAAACCAGCCCCGGCTGGCTTGCATCGCCAGAATGATGTTCTCGCGCACTGTCAAATCGTCCACAACGCCGGCGGCTTTACGGTCTTCGGGACACAGCGCCACGCCGCGCTTAATTGAACCGAGCGGTGAAAAATCGTGTACGGGATTGCCGTTCAGCCAGATGGTTCCGGTGTCCGGCGTTTCCACCCCAAACAGAATACTGGCTGTTTCCGTGCGCCCCGAGCCTAACAACCCGGCCAATCCAACCACCTCTCCGGCGTGCAGATCAAGGTCAAAAGGCTGCATGACGCCCGTCAGTCCAATCTCCTCTGCGTGCAGGATGGCTTCGCTTTTGATCAATTTACCGCTTTCCAGCTTGATCTTCGACATCTCATCCAGGTCTGCCAGGCTGCGTCCGATCATCTTGGAGATCAGGTTGATCTTGGTGATCGACGCCGTGTCATACGTCCCCACCAATTTCCCATTGCGCAATACAGTGATCCGGTCGGAAATTTCAAAAACCTGGTCAATAAAATGGGTGATGAAAATGATGCCGACGCCCTCAGCCTTGAGCTTGCGCATCACCTTGAACAACTGCTCGGTTTCATTAACATCCAGGCTGGAGGTCGGCTCATCGAGAATTAATATCTTTGCGTTTTCAATATAAAGCGCGCGGGTAATTGCCACCATCTGCTGGATGGCAACCGTGTAAGAGCCAAGCGGCAGAGTCACATCAATATCAATGCCCAGTAGATTTCTAAGGGCTTCGCTGGCCAGTTGATTCATTCTGGTCCAGTCAATGCGGCCCATTATTTGGGGCTCTCTTCCCAGCAGGATATTTTCCGCAACCGATAAATTGATGCACAGGTTCACTTCCTGATACACCGTGCTGATGCCCAGGGACTGCGCGTGTTTCGGCGAGCGGGGATGAATTTCATGGTCGTTATAGATGATCTTCCCTGAGTCCGGCTTGTCCACACCGGTGAGAACCTTCATCAAGGTGGATTTCCCTGCACCATTTTCGCCCACCAGGCACAGCACCTCACCTCTGCGCAGCGTTATACTGACGTCATCTAGAGCTTGCACACCCGGGAAGGCTTTGCTGATCCCTTCCATGACGAGAATGTTTTCTTCCTGTTCAATCATCAGCACCTGCCTTTTGTTGTAAATCAGAAAAAAATGCTCTGATAATAATTACAATTTTACGAACCATTACATAAGCTAATCATGCAATATTTTCAAAATAGGGAAGCGGTGTACTCAGCATACATCGCTTCCCAATGAGTTTCACAGACCTTCCGACTCACCCGGCAGAATGAATCTTGCGCAGTATTTTAGTACTTCCGACCTGCAGCAATTTCTTTCAGGTTCGGGTCGGTCATAAAGAAGACGCTCTCCTGAGAGGGGATCCATTTGGGCAGGCTCTCACCGTTCAGGGCGGCCAGAGCGGCTTCATAGACCTGCGGCGCCAGCAGCGGATTGCACTCAACGGTCACATTCAAGGTGCCATCCAGCATGGCCTGGAACGCGCCAGCCGTCGCGTCCACCGAGATGATCTTGACATCCTGGGCAGGCACCAGACCGGCTTCCTTGAGCGCCTCGATGGCGCCGAAAGCCATTTCATCGTTCTGGCCGAAGATACCTTGCACATCCTTGGTCTCCTTGAGCCAGGCTTCAGTAACCTGCTTGCCTTCCACCACACTCCAGTTGGCAGTCTGGCTCTTGGTCACCGTGATGCCGCACTTCGCAGCCGTCTCGCGGAAACCCGTGCCGCGGTCAATCGCCGGGGCGGAGCCCACGTTGCCGACCAGCTCCCAGACATTCTTGTTGGGGCTGTCTTTGAGCATCGTGCACATTTCAGTGCCAGCCTTGCGTCCTTCTTCCACGAAATCGGCGCCGATGAAGGTAACGTAGTAATCCTCGAAACCGTCAATGCGGCGGTCGGAGAGGATAACCGGTTTGCCCGCGGCTTTGGCGTCCTTCAACACCTGTTCCCAGCCGGTGGTCTCCAGCGGCGACATGACAATCACGTTCACTTCCGGATCCTGGATAAACTGCTGGAAACCAGCCACCTGCTTGGCCAGGTCATTCTGGGAATCATAGAATTTCAGGTTGATGCCCAGTTGCGCAGCGGTTTCTTTGAAGGATGCGCTGTTGGCGGCCCGCCAACCACCCTCAGAACCGGTCTGCAGGAAACCAACGACCATATCTTTATTGGTGTACACTTTTTTGGCGGGTGGTTCGTTGGACGCTGGCTCTTGCGGGGCGGCCGGAGCACAGCCAACCAGCGACACAACCAACACCAGCATGAACACAATCATCAGAACGGCTTTACTGAATTTCATCTTTCATTCTCCTTTTCTCTTATGAACATTGGG
>CAZCBJ010000001.1:11875-48093 GCA_964496705.1 uncultured Anaerolineaceae bacterium
TTTGTACGGCATTCCAGGTGAATGCGCAGCCGAGGACTACCATCAGTCTACTTCTTCATCAACCCAATTTCCATGCGTTCTTATCGGGAGTGTGTGCATTTTTTCACACAACCTTATCGATAACACAAAATAGCCCCCCAACCTGGGTGATTTCTTCGGTTTCTGGTTGAAAATTTTCAGATTGCTCTAATATTTCCGGGTGGGCAGAACCTTGTCGGCATCCTGCGGAAAGAAGATGCTCTCTATCGAAGGAACCCATTTTGGAACTTCTTCTCCATTGATGACTTTTAGCGCAATCTCAAAAAACTGGGGACCCAGCAAGGGATTGCACTCGATGGTCGCATTCAATTTACCCGCAATCATCGCTTCAAAGGCTCCCCGCGCCGCATCCACTGAGACAATCTTGATATCCTCACCCGGTCGCAGCCCATAGGCTTCAATGGCCGTAATGGCGCCCAGCGCCATGTCATCATTGTGCGCGTAAACCGCCGTGATCTGTTTGCCATATTTTTCCAGGAAGACTTCCATGACCTCGCGCCCCCTGGCGCGGGTGAAATCGCCCGATTCCGAATCGATGATCACCATCCCCGGATGGCTTTTAAGAATTTCGCGAAATCCTTTATAGCGGTCGTTGGCTGGAGCCGAGTTGATTGTGCCCACCAATTCAACAATGTTACCCTTTCCGCTGGTCAGGATGGCCATAACCCGTGCCGCATTTCGACCTTCTTCCAAAAAATCAGAACCCAGGTAAGTCACATACAGGTCTTCCGGCACGGCTGCCCGGCGGTCCACCAATATGATCGGGATTCCGGCTGCTTTGGCTTCCTGGAACACCTCATCCCAACCGGTTTCAACAATCGGCGAAAGACCGATGACGTCCACTTTCTGAATGATCAATTTACGCACCGCTTCGATCTGTTTATCCTGCGACTGTTGCGCATCGAAGAAGCGCAATTCCACCCCCAAATCCTCCGCAGTTTGCTTGATGGAAATGGTATTGGCCGCCCGCCACTCGCTCTCTGCGCCCAGTTGTGCATAACCGATGATCACATCTGCATAGGTTTTCCGAAGTTTTTTGCTTCCGCTTCCTCTATGGCTGGCCAGGTTTTCGCCCGGAATACATCCCGCCAAAAAACAAAAAATTAATAAAAACGCAATCCATGGGAGTGAAAAAGGTCGCTTCATTGGATATTCCCCTCTTCTATTTTCTCTCCATTCATCGCCACAATATCTTCCGCGCTGCTGTCCTCTGTTTTCGCCGGGATGACCAGTGAAACGCAGGTGCCGGTATTGTATTCGCTGCGGATGCTCAGACCATATTGCCTGCCATAATACAGGCGTATACGCCGGTTGACATTCCCGATTCCAAAGCCGCTGTCCATGATGATATCGCCCGAATCATCTTCCAACTCCGCTCGCAACTGGGCCAGTTTTTCAGGTGTGAATCCAATGCCGTCATCTTCCACTTCAAGCAGCACCTCGTCAGTTCCTTTTCGCTTAGCCCGCACAATGATAGTGCCGCCCTGACGCTTGTTTTTTATACCGTGGTAGAGCGCATTTTCCACCAGGGGTTGCAGGATCAACTTCAACACCGTATTGTCTGCCACCTCTGCATCCAGTTCAATGCGGAAATCCATGATGTCCTGATAGCGCATGCGTTGGATGGTCAGGTAACTCCTGGTGCGCTCGATCTCCTCACCCACGCTGATCCAGTCAGCCCCCTTGCTCAGGCTGATGCGGAAGAAATTGGAAAGCGCGCTGACAATTTCAATCACCTGTTCGGTCTTTTTCGACTCAGCCATCCAGATAATGGTGTCCAAGGTGTTGTAGAGAAAATGGGGATTGATCTGGGCTTGCAATGCGCGCAATTCGGCTTTTTTAAGGTTTTCCTGTTCTTTAACTTTTGCATCCAGCAGCTCGCGTATCTTTCCAATCATGATGTTAAAACTGATCCCCAACTCAGTGACTTCATCCAGGTTATCATGGGTGACCAATACCTGCAAATCGTTCTTGGTGATCATGGCGGTCACATCATGCAGCTTTTTAATTGGAATATAAATGCTCCTCGACAGGCTCCAGGCAGCCAGCACCGAAAAGGCGGTGGCAGCGATGATCAGCACGATGGTCAGAATTGCCCAGTTTAGGAATCCCTGGCGCATCACCTGGTACTGGCTTTCAGTCCGGCGAACCTCGAACAGCGCATAATCCTGCACCACTTCCTCCACCACCGATGTGGTGAAGCGAATGTCGTCCAACAACGATTCGTTGGCTGCCGCCGTGCTGTTGTTGGCTATTTGTATTCCCATCTTATCTACATATTCTCTCAATGTGAGCATCGTTCGGCGAATTCCTTCCAGCTTGATTTTGGCTTTTGTGGAATCCGTGTTGGCCATCATCAGAGCCAGTTTGGAATTGACCGAGTCTATCAACTCATATTGCTTGCCGTCTGTGAAATCAACTTTCCCCGCCACCACTTTCCACATCTCGGTGTCCATATCTGGCTTAATATTTCCACTGATGCTGTTTGCAGTGGTGATATTGGTGATGATGGCGTCGTACTGGCGGCTGTAATTCAGAACCTGAGACACCAGCATGGCATTCGCCGAACCCATGATGAAGATTACAACCGCTAAGGATAATAAAATCTTGGAACGGATCGACAGGTTGATTTCAGCGATGAAATCGGCCAGCCGGCCCAGGAATTTAATCGGCGATTTGCTGGTGTTATGCGCAATTGCCCTCAGCTTTTCCAGAAAAGAAGGGGGTTTGTCTTGAGTTTTCGTGACCACTGCTCACTCCATTCTGGCTAAGCTTCATCCGCGTGTGACCGATATTCGGTCGGCGATAAGCCGGTCTGTTTCTTAAAGGCAGAGCTGAAGTAATGCGCATCGTTGTACCCGACTTGAAAGGCAATTTCTGCCGTTCTTAAGGAAGTGGTTCGCAGCAATTGCCTGGCTTTCATGATCCGGATTTCGGTCAGGTATTCTTTAAAGGTCTGGCAGGTTTCCTGGCTAAAAACCTCGCTAAAATAACTGGCGCTCAGATTAACGAGGGCTGCCACCTGATTGAGGGACAATTCAGGATCGTTGTAATGCTGCTCGATAAATTCTTTCGCCCTCCACACCAGATTCCGATGCTGCGGGAGGGTGTTTTTCTCTCGAAAAGCAAAAAATTCAACGACAATATTGCGAACCTGTTCGCGTAATTGTTCCATATTGCGAATATTCGCCAGCATGATTTCAATGATTTTGATCTCGGGTACCACCTGTTCGATATCACCGCCCATTTCGACCACCAATCGGGTCGTGATCAGCACCAAGTCTACCAGGATATAGTTCTTGATCAAATCCGATTTGAGCGCGGACTCCCCAACCGTCAGCAGTTGTTCGGCAAAGAACCGGTCAAAATCTGATGGATTCCCACAGCGCAGGTAGTTCTCCACTGCCGATCGATCTACCCCGATTAACGCCGTCTGCCCAATACCGGAAGCTGAATCCGCCTGGCGCTGCTGCACATTGACCAGGGCTTCGATAAACGAGCGGTTGATTTCCGCAATCCTTTGACAGATGCAACCAATTCCTGCCGAGAACTGGAAGCGGGTGCTGCAAATTTCTTTGCCAAACCTCTCCAAGAGAACTTCCCGTTGTTCTTCCAGAAATTGCGGCGCACTGCCTTTACGGATCACAATAAAGTTCTCAAAATCCTTTATGATCACAAAAACATCTGGATCATTCTCGACCACAGAGATAAACAGGTTTTGCGCTTGCTGGTAATCTTCATATTCGAATTGCTCAGAACGATCCTTGAGATCCATCCTTAAAATCAATACCTGATAATTTCTGGCGACCAGATCCATGCCCAACAATTGCCCTTGCTCAATCGCCTCACCGGGCGGTACCGCCCCCAACAACAGCTTGAGCAATAATCTTTCCTGCAGCAAGGATCGATTTTCTTCCATCTGGTGCTGCATTTGTTGGAGCTTCTCCTGTTCAATCCGCTCTTGATCCAATTGTGCAGCCAATTTTCGCAGGGTATCTTGCAATTTACGCACAGTCACCGGTTTTAAAAGGTATTCCGTCACCCCTACGCTGATCGCCTCCTGTGCATAGTCGAATTCATCATGCCCGCTCAAGATGACAATCTTAACCCCCGGCATGTGTTGGCGCACAATCTTGCTCAACTGCAAGCCGTCCATGAAAGGCATCTTGATATCCGTAATCAACACATCCGGCTTAAGCGCGCGCAATAAGGGCAGCGCCATCTCTCCATCGGTTGCTTCTCCCGAAAACTCGAAACCGCACCCGCGCCAATCCACGTTATCGCGAATTCCTTCGCGAGTGACCAGCTCATCCTCAACGAAAAACACCTTATAAGCCATGCTCACCTTGTAGAGGTGGTTTCCTCCTGTGGACGGCGCAGATGAGCGCAGGATTGCAGTACCGCCTCGCCAATCTTCACCACCCACTCAGCCGAATCGGAATTATACAGATACATGCTTTCGGGTCTGGGATCAACGTGCGCCCCGCCGTCCTGGTCGCACATCTTGCGGATGAATTGCCGTACACTCAGGCGATGTCCGCCCACCGGAACCTCTTGTTCCAGCCAGTATTTCAACGGCAACAATCCCTGGAAAAAGATGCCCGGGAGTGAGAATTCTGCGTCCACTAGCGGCAACAGCGCAAGGTCAACCAACTGGTTATGGCGGTGGGTGGTATCGCACAACAGCAGACGCAATTGAACTGCTGCCACACGGTAGAACGCTGTGCGACCTTCGCGATACAAATCCAGCGCTTTCTCCAGGATCTCCAGGGCATCCTGAGTGTAAGCCAAACGCGAGTCGGCAGTTGAGCGCATGTCCTATCGTTGGGTCAGCTTGACCAGCGCAGCCCGATATTCAGCGACATTGGGCGGGTTCAGGCCAATAATCGCCTGCAGGATGGAAATTGCGCCCTCACGATTGCCTGCGCTGAGCAGTGCATCCGCCGCTCCGTCCAATTCCTGCACAGCCCGATCCACCTGCCCGATGAGAATGTACAGGTCGGCCAAACGTTTGCGCAGTTCAAAGCGATCGGGATGCTCCTGAATGACGCGGTGTAAAAACTCAATCGCCTGGGTGCGCTTGCCGGAATTGTCCAGCATGACCGTGAAGCTTTCAGCTTCAGCCACAGCCGGCTGCACCTGTCCCAGCCGTAAAAAAAGATCGATCAACTGGGCGCGCGTGTCGGGGTCATTGGGCTCAATCGTGCGCATCTGCTCGAAGGTTTTCAGCGCTTGCCGTAAATCCAAACGCTGCAGGTCGATATCCGCCATTTTGCCCAGGATTTGTACCGCCCAGGCGCGGCTGCGTTTGGATTTCTGCGCCAGGCGCAGGGCTGCCGCGTAGGTCTGACGAGCCATGTCAAATTCAGCCAATTGATAATAGATATCCGCCAGGTCAACGTACTGCTTGACCGCTTCATCATATCGTTCGGCAACCACCAGCAGATCAATCATCCGGCTGCGCACCGACAGGTCCATCGGTACCATCTGGATCACCCGGTTGAGCAGGCGGACCGCCTGGGCCGTTTCGCCGCGCAGCCCGTACAACTCAGCCACCAGCAGAAATTTCTGGATTGCCTCCTGCGTGCGCCCTTCCTGCAGCATCAGATCGGCAATCTGAACGTGCAGCGGCAAGTAGGTGGGCGAATATTCGAGCGCGTAATACACTTCCTCCATGGCGCTGTTGATCTTGTTCTGGCTGGCAAGCATGCGGATGTGCGCCAGCGCTTCCACCACCTGTGAGCTGCTGGTTTCGAGCAGCATCTCTGCCAGCGGCAACGGCGGGCTGCCCTCGGGTTGCACGGGCAACTGGCGGCGCGCCATGCCAAAATATTCGCGCCAATCATTGCGCATCAACTGCGACTGCACCGTCTGACACATCTTGCGCAGCGACTCTTGATCGCTTTGCTGCATCTGCACCTCGATCAATGGTTCATACAGTTGGCGCAGTTCATCCGCCTGGTCAGCCGAGACCGTCTGCATATCCGCCATACACAGCGCTTGCAAATACGCAGAGCTGGCTTCAGCCAGTTGGTTGTTTTCCAGAAAAATCTGCCCCATCAGCAAGTTGGAAGCCAGCGCATATTCGCTGTTCTTCGCTGACCGCTGCAGGTAACGCAGCGCACGCTGGGCGTCTTTTCGGATGAGCAACATGCCTAAATCAAAATGAGCCGCCGAGTCCTGCAGACCGATATTGATGGCGTGTTCCAGGTCTTCCGCTGCGCGCGCGTCAGCACCCTGCATCTGCGAGTCGATCGCCTGCCCCAGGTGGAGCAAAATCCGCGTGCGGTCGGCCTGTTCATTGGATAAAATGCCTGTGCCGCGAGTTAACGATCCCAAACTGCGCCGCACCACCCCGCTAGGCTCGGCGGTTTCCTCCGCCTGGGTGAAAAGCAAATCAGCCAGCCTGGATATGGCTTTTTGTCGCGCCTCCGCCACCGGGTCCATCTGCTTGGCTTTCTGGACTGGCGCCTGCAACTGACGCGCATCCGGCGGCGCGCTAGTCTCCGGACGCGGCGGTAAACCGCCCGATTTCTTGGGGCGGGCAGGCTTGGGCAGCGGCTGATTGGTGTGCAGCAGCCCAAGCGCCTGGCGCGCTTCCAGGCTGTTGGGCACAATTTGCAGGCAGTATTCCACCACTTGAATTGACTTGGCGATATCCCCTGACATTTGCATCAGGCTGGCGGTGGCTAGATACTCCTTCACCGCTTCAGGCTTCTTGCCCAGGCGGTCATAAATCATCGCCAGGCGGGTGTGAGCCATCAGGTGTTCCGGCTGCAGACTGCATACATATACCCAATTCTGCACAGCTTTCTCCACATCGCGGCCCTTAAGATACAACTCCGCAGCCTGCATCATCATTCTTACTGCCTCACTGAGGTCGCCCTGCTGCTCGTAGAGCTTGCCCAGCTTCTCCAACGGCATCGGATCTTCGGGGGTTTTAACCGCCGCCAACTTGTAATACTTGATCGCCTCAGCGTATTCGCCCAGCTCAATCAGAGCCATTCCCAGGCTGGACAGCGCCTGAGGGTGATCGGGAATTTCTTCCAACGCCTGTCGGTAAAAACCGGCCGCCTGTTCCCAGGATGTGTCCCAGGCAGCAGAATTTCCGCGGTCCATCAAACGCTTGAATGCTTCTTGATTGCCTGCCATGTCTTTACCCTCAATTGCTCTGCCAGTGGAAGTGAGATCATCATTTGGTCCAAAATCAACGCCGGCCTGATCTCTCTGGCAGCGTCCACTTGGAAATTATATATGAAATCGGCTTTTTTAACGGAAACTCATAATCCAAAGGCTTGCCTCTACCCGCCTCCTGACGCTCACCTAATAGATTCGTTAATTCGACCAGACTACATGAAAGCCTTATAATATTGCATAATATACCTATGCAGATTTCCGAGCACCTCCAGGGTATTCTAGACACCCTGCCCGCCAAACCAGGCTGCTATATTATGAAAGACGCTGCCGGTCAGATTCTCTATGTGGGCAAAGCGCTCAGCCTGCGCAATCGGGTGCGTTCATATTTTCAAACCAGCGCCGAAGTGGAGAACAAGGTGCGGCGCATGGTTCCCAGAATTCACGACCTTGAATGGATTGTGGTGGGATCAGAGCTGGAAGCCCTGATCCTCGAAATGAATCTAATCAAGAAGCACCGCCCCGAATTTAACATCCGCCTCAAGGATGATAAACGTTATCCATATATCAAAGTTCACTGGCAGATGCCCTATCCCAAAGTCACTGTGACGCGCCTGGTGGCCAAAGACGGCGCGCGTTACTTCGGCCCCTATACCAGTGTTTGGGCGGTACACCATGCTCTCGATGTGGCGAGGCGGCTGTTCCCTTTTTTAACCTGCGACCGTGATATCACCGGTCAGGATAAAAAAGCCTGCATGTATTATGATATCAAGCTTTGCTCGGCTCCCTGCATCGGCGCAGTAGACCAACTCATGTATCGCCAGTCAATTGAGGATCTGTGCCAGTTCCTCAACGGTCACACCGGCCCAACCATCGCCCGCCTGAATGATGAAATGGAACGGGCCGCCGCTGAGTGGAATTATGAGATCGCCGCGCGCAAGCGCGACCAGATCAAATCCATCCAGACGGTTGTTGAGAAGCAGAAGGTGGTCAGCTCCGAAGATAACGATTCGGACGTGATTGCCATGGCGCGCAACAACGGCGAAGCTTGCGTGCAAATATTCTTCATCCGCGGCGGTAAGCTGATCGGGCGCGAATATTTCATCCTCGAAGGCACCGAGGGCGAGGCAGACGGCCAGGTCATCTCCGAATTCGTTAAACAGTTCTATTCCGAGGCAACCTACATTCCTACCGAGGTGCTGCTGCCCAACGAGGTGGAAGAAGCGCGCATCATCCGCGAATGGTTGAACACCCGCCGGTCTGGCGAGAAGGTGGAGTTAAATGTTCCGCGCCAGGGCAATGCCAGCGACCTGGTGCAGCTTGCCACCGAGAACGCCGTCGAAACTCTGCGCGCGTTGCGCGCGCAATGGGAATACGATACCAACCGCCAGACCCAGGCGCTTGCCGAGCTGCAGGCTGCCATCGGTCTGTCCGCCCCGCCCAACAAGATCGAGTGCTACGACATTTCCAACACCCAGGGCACCGCCTCGGTGGGCAGCATGGTGGTCTTCGAACAGGGTGTACCCAGCAAGAAGAACTACCGCCGTTTTAACATTCGCAACGTCAGCGGCCCGGACGATTTCGCCAGCATGGAAGAGGTGCTCACCCGCCGCTTCAACCGCTGGAAAGCCGCCCAGGAGCTGGAAGAAACGCCAGGAAAAAAAATTGACCTGTCTTTTTCCATTCTGCCTGATCTGTTGATTGTGGACGGCGGCAAAGGTCAGCTTTCGCGGGCAGTGGCGGTTCTAACCCGCTTCGACCTGTTGGGCAAGGTGCCCGTGGCAGGCTTGGCCAAGCAGCAGGAGGAGCTGTTTTTGCCCGACCGCTCCGATTCGCTGATGCTGCCGCGCCATTCGCAGGGCCTCTACCTGCTGCAGCGCATCCGCGACGAGGCGCACCGCTTCGCCATCACTGCTCATCGCAACCGGCGCAGCGTGGCCAGCCTGGTTTCGCGCCTGGACCAGGTGCCCGGCATAGGTCCAGCCAAACGGAAATTGTTGCTCAAACGCTTCGGCTCGGTCGAGCGTATTCAAAGAGCATCCATCGAAGAATTGAGCGATCTGCCTGGTATCTCCCCGGATTTAGCCCAGACGATCCTCGAACAACTGGAATAGCAACACACACTGGAGGTCAGAATGTCAAAAAAGATGGTTTGGACGGTGGACGACGATGATGAGCTGCGCAATGCGCTCAGGCTGATGCTGAAATTGCTCGGCTATGATTGCCGCGATTTCGCCGATCCCCGCGATATGACCCGCGCGCTGCTGGGGGGAGAGCAGCCCGATTTATTGTTTTTGGACATCAACATGCCCCGCGTGACCGGGGTGGAGGTGCTGCAGTTCATCCGCAGCCGCGCACAATGGCAGAAAATTCCGGTTCTGATGGTCTCATCCGAAAGTGAAGAAGAATGGGTCGAACAAACGCTACGCATGGGTGCTGACAGCTATGTGTTCAAGCCAGTCAACTTGGATGAGTTGCGCATGGCGATCAACACAGCGATGAGCAAACGCGAAGCCGTGCAGGGAAAGGAATAGCCATTGGATGCCGGGATTCTTTCATCTTTCAACAAGAGCCTTTACGCCCCACATGGGTCGTGATATAATCCGTCCTCGCGCTAAAAGGCTAGCGTTAATGATTTTTTAGAGTAAGGAACAAACCATGAGTGATGTGATCTCCGCAATTCAAGCCCCGGTCAACCCCAACATCCCTGAGCTTCGCACAGGTGACACGGTCAGCGTCCATGTGAAAATCAAAGAAGGAAACCGCGAGCGAATCCAGGAATTTAAAGGTACGGTTCTCTTCATCCACGAAAACGGCAACAATTCCACCTTCACCGTCCGGCGTGTCGCCAGCAACGGCGTGGGTGTGGAACGAACCTTCCTGATGCGCTCCCCGCGCATTGACAAGGTGGTGGTCGAGCGCCACAATGTGGTCCGCCGCGGCCGTCTCTACTTCTTGCGCGAGCGCACCGGTAAATCCGCCCGTCTCAAGCAGAAGTTCTCCTGATTTCCAACCAAAAATGACCGCCCCTTCTCACACACCGTGGGAAGGGGTCATGTTTTTTAAAACAGTCACCAGATAACGAGCAGGAGGATTTCATGGGTAAACCCATCATCGGCATCACCACAGGCAGAGACATTGGCAGCCTGACCACCATCCGCGTGCCAGACACTTATGTGCGCGCGGTGCTGCGCGCCGGGGGCATCCCTCTGCTCATCCCAGTCGGCACACCCGACTCGCTGCTCAACAGTCTGCGCAAACAGCTGGACGGCATTTTACTGACCGGCGGCGCCGATGTGGAACCTGCCCGGTTCGGAGGCCTGCTCCACGAGCGGGTCTACGGCGTGGATCCCGAGCGAGATAATCTGGAGATCAACCTGGTGCAATTAGCCACGCGCACCGGCTGGCCCATCCTCGGCATCTGCCGCGGTATCCAGGTGATCAATGTCGCCCTCGGCGGCACACTCTTCACCCATATACCAGACCAACTGCCGTCCAGCCTCGATCACGAACACCATCCCGAAAATCCATACGACTACCTGGCCCACCCGGTGGTGATCCAGGGCGGCAGCCTGCTGGGGCGCATCATGAGCGTCACCGAGGTGGCAACCAACAGCCTGCACCACCAGGGTATTGAGAAACTGGCTCCCGGTTTGCTCCCAGTGGCCTGGACGCCGGACGGATTGGTGGAGGGCGTCGAGGTGAGTGGACATCCCTTCGGGCTGGGGGTGCAATGGCATCCGGAATGGATGCAGGATTACGCGCTGATGCAGGCCATCTTCCGCGCCTTCATCCAGGCTGCCGGTTCAAAAAAATAGGCTAGCACTGAACAGCAATTTGCATTCGCCCACCCATTCATGTACAATTCGCCCATGCAACCGTTGATCGGTGTATTTGATTCGGGTGTGGGAGGACTTTCAGTTCTGCGCGCCATTCGTGCAGAAATTCCGTCTGCCGCGCTGATCTACCTGGCCGATCAGGCTCATGTGCCTTACGGTCCGCGCCCGCTGGAGCAGGTGCGCGGTTTCTCTGAAGCGGTCGCCCGCTTTTTGCTCGCCCAAGGCGTAACGATCATCGTGGTGGCCTGCAACACAGCTTCGGCTGCCGCGTTACATTCGCTGCGTGCCGCCTTCCCTGGCGTGCCCTTCGTCGGCATGGAACCGGCGGTCAAACCCGCCGCCGAGCAAACCCACACCGGCGTGGTGGGCGTTCTGGCCACCCCGGCCACCTTCCAGGGCGCGCTGTACGCTTCGGTGGTTGAACGATTCGCCCACGGGGTGACCCTGCTGCAGGATACCTGTCCCGGGCTGGTGCAGCAGATCGAGAACGGTCAGCTCTCCAGTGGCGCCACCCGTGACATTCTCGAGCGGGCATTGCGTCCCATGCTGGCCCAAAACATCGACACGATCGTGCTGGGCTGCACCCATTATCCCTTCGTCATCCCGCTGATCGAAACCATCAGCGGACCTGGCGTGCGCGTGATCGACCCAGCCCCGGCGGTTGCCCGCCAGACTCGCCGCGTATTGGAAGCGCAAAGGGGCCCGCTGCCGCCGGCATCTCTGCGCACCCCCGCGCGGATCATCACCACCGGCGATCCGCAGCCTCTGACGGGTCTGCTGCCCCAACTGCTGGGCGAAGCGCTGCCGGTTGAGTGCGCGGAATGGCTGGGCGAGGACCAGTTGGACGGAAAACCTGTCACGGCTTTTTGAACGGACACTTTTTAAAGGTAAAGGAACCATGAACACCATATCACGAAGACAATTCTTCAAAATGGCTGCGCTTTCCGGCGCGGGCTTGCTTCTGGCAGCCTGCGCGCCGGCGCCCACCCCCCGCGCTGCCCAGGACACCCCCCCGCCGGTGCTCACCTGCGGGATCGATGGAGCACCCTGCGGCGACGCCACCGCTACCCCCGGGCAGGCACTTACACCCACCGCTGTTCCCGCCGCAGGCGAGGTGCAGCGCGTGGATCTCGCCACCGCCAAACAAGCTTTTGACGACGGCACGGCATTATTCCTGGACATGCGCTCGCAGGCTCAATTTGACCAGTTGCACATCACCGGCGCTGTCCTCATCCCGTCGACCGAGCTGGAGGCGCGCTATCAGGAGCTTGACGCCGCGCGCTGGATCATCACCTACTGCACCTGACCGGCTGAACAATCTTCTGCTCGTGCAGCAGAATTCCTGATGAGCCAGGGCTTCGCCAACGTGACCCCGCTGCTGGGCGGCTTTGCTGCCTGGGTGGAGCGTGGTTATCCGACGGAAAGCAAATAGCCAGCACGCCGCTGACTCAATACAAAATTTGAATAGTAGGGGTTGCGGAGAATCAGTTCGGGATCTCCGATCAGATTGATGATTCCGCCTTTGAGTGTCCCTCCTCATCTATGCTGCAGTTGATATAGATTAAGGTTGGAAGCAGCCTGGACGCGCTGTTTCCGCAGCCCACAAAATCCCTTGACAATCAAGTGGATTTGGCTAATATCTGATTGGTAAGACATCATACCAATTTAACAATCTCAATTCATCCCATTTGCAGTTTACACAACGAGGGTCTATGCAACCAGGCAAAGAAATTCTGCTGGAAATGCACCGGCGCATGGTGCGCATCCGCGAGTTTGAGCTGGCAGGCATTGACGTGTTCAAACGCGGCATGCTGCAAGGCGCCGTCCACCCCTACATCGGTCAAGAAGTTTCCGGCGCGGCGCTGGGTTTCAAGATGCAGGGCAAGGACAGCGTGGCGGCGCCCTTCTGCTACCTCCAGGCGTCCATCCTGCGCGTCACCGGACGCAACACGCCCATCCCCTCCGCCGACAGCCTGGAAAACGGCGTCTGGCCTGACCAGGCCGGGGTGGAAGCTGCCATGCGCAAGGTGTTGGAATAGGACCGGGCGCGATGATTTCCATTTCTTCCATGGTCGGCTGCCCCGACCTGCAAACCCGCACCCTCGGCCCCTACCAGGGCAGTCTGCCCACCGCCTTCGCCAGGCTGGCTGCGCTGGGTTATGACGGCGTCGAACTGATGCTCAAGGACCCGGCTCAACTGGATTCGCAAAGTATTCGCGCCGATCTGAACCGCCACGGGCTGCGCCTGGCGGGGATTTGCACCGGGCATGTCTATGGCGAAGACCAGTTGGGATTGGTCACGCCAGACCTCAAAACCGACCCGGCCGCCTTCGCGCGCATGCAGCAGATCATCATTTTCGCCGCCGGGTTGTCGCCGCAGGGCTGCCTGGTCAATATCGGGCGCTCGCGCGGACCCGCTGACCCGCACCGGCCGGAAGATTCTTTGCGGGCTTATGAGACCGCCTTTCGTGCGCTGGCCGAATTCGCCGCCGGGTACCAAGTGCGCTTGATCCTCGAACCGGTCACCCGCGCACAGGTCAATTTCATCCACTCCACCAGCGACGGACTGGAATTGGTGCGGCGGGTGAACCATCCCCATTTCGGATTGATGCTCGACACCTATCATGTCAACCTCGAAGATGAACATCTGCTGGATGCCTTCCGCGCTGCTGCCGGCGTCACCTGGCTGGTGCATTTTTCCGACGATAACCGCAACTGGCCAGGCAATTCCGGGATTGATTTTCCCGGGGTGATCCGAGTTTTAGACGAAACGGGATTTGCCGGGTTCGTTTCCACCGAGATCGCCCCCTGGCCGGACCCCGACACGGCGGCGCGTTCGTCCATTCTCTATCTGCGAAAATACATTCCCCGGAGATAAGATGCCTGTCGAAGTCTTTCTCCCCATAATGCCTGACCAAATGGAAGCCGGCGCAGACGGCATCCTGCACAGTATTCTTTATCCTGACGGATCGGTGGCGCATGTCGGTCAGACGATCGCGTATATCCTCAAGCCCGGCGAGAATCCTGCCTCGCTGCACGCCACTGCATCACCTGGGATGGACGCGCTTGTAAAGCAACCGATCCCCCTCTCATCCGACTCAGAAAACGTGAGTCCGTCCACCCCATCCACCGGCTCTGCGGCTCTGGAAACAGCGATCATTCCCGCTGCGACGGCAGCGCGGCGGCTGGCCAGGGAGCTGGGTGTGGACCTGCACAGCGTGAAGGGCAGCGGCCCCAACGGACGGGGGGCCGAAGCAAACGCGCAAAGCTATGCGCAATCCATTGCCCATCCAACCCCTCCCCTGACTTGTGAAGATTCCTGGCTGGAGTTGTCACCGTGCGCGACCTGATGAGCAATGTCAGATTGCTGGTACAGTCCTATCCAGGGCTGGCAGAAATCGTCCTGCCCGACCACCGCCGCATCCTGGCGGTCATCCGCGCTCTCCAACCAGCCGGAGCCGAACGGGCGATGCGCGAACACCTCGAACACGCCCGCCAGATCCGGGTAGAATCAATACCGCAACAAACTGACGAAAGGAGTTGAGCATGCTATTCGCGAGCAACATTCAATCGCCCGAGGGACCGGTGGCGTTGCCCGACGGCAGTCTGTTGTGCGTGGAGATGGCGCCCGAGCGCGGCTGTGTCTCTCAGATCAGCCCGGATGGACAGTCGGTGCGCGTGCTGGCGGTGACCGGCCGTCCCAACGGTCTGGCAGTCGACCGCCACGGGATCATCTGGGTGGCTGAATCCAAAACCCCCGCGCTGTTGCGCATGACCATGGACGGCAAAGTTGAAAGCTTCCTGACCGGATGCAGAGGCGTGCCTTTCATCTTCCCCAACGATTTGGCCTTTGGGCCGGATGGGCTGTTGTACTTGACTGACTCTGGGATTTACATCGAAAACCTGATGACCGACGGCCACATCCGAAAGGATTACACCCGTCAGACCTACGACGGGCGTGTTTACCAGATCAACACCCGCAGCGGAGAAATCAACCAATTTGACTCCGGCATCAAGTTCACCAACGGCATTGCTTTCGGCCCGGACGGTTATGTCTACGCCAACGAGACCATCGGCGGAGCTATGTACCGTTATGCAGTCCAGGGCAGTCGGATGGGCCAGCGCGAATGGTTTGGCAATGTCAATGACCCCGCCGGTCCACCCGGATGGCGCGGACCGGATGGGATGAAGTTCGGCGCGGACGGCAAGCTGTATTGCACGGTGTATATGCAAGGAGATGTCACCGTCCTCGACCGGGCTGGCAACGTTTGCAAGCGGATCAAGACCCGCGGGATCAAGCCCACAAATTTGACCTTCGCATTGGGCGGGGAACAGAAAATTTTCGTCACCGAAGTCGAATACAACGCCGTCGAGGAGATCGCGGTGGACACCGAAGGGATGGTGCTTTATGGATAAGCTGCGTTTTGCCGTGTTTGGCACCGGTTTCTGGTCTCATTTTCAAATCCCGGGCTGGTTTGAGGTTGGCGGCGTGGAGCTGGTGGCGGCCTACAACCGCACCCTGTCCAAAGCCGAAAAGGTGGCGGCCAAGTTCGGCATTCCGCGCGTTTACGGCGACCCGGAAGAGCTGCTGCGCAACGAGCAAATTGACTTCATGGACATCATCACCGAGATCGACGCCCATGCGCCACTGGTCAACCTCGCAGCCAGGTATCGAAAGCCGGTCATCTGCCAAAAGCCGATGGCGCCCGATCTGGCCGCCGCCGAACAGATGGTGGCGGTCTGCCGGCAAGCTGGCGTCCCGCTATTTATTCACGAGAACTGGCGCTGGCAAGCGCCCATTCGCGCCTTGAAAAGCGTGCTGGATGAGGGTGTGATCGGTCAACCCTTCCGCGCACGCATCGACATGATTTCGGGCTTCCCGGTCTTCGCCAACCAGCCCTTCCTGCGCACACTCAAACACTTCATCCTCACCGATCTGGGCAGCCATCTGCTGGACACGGCGCGCTTCCTCTTCGGCGAAGCGGACAGCCTTTACTGCCAGACCCGCCGGGTTCATCCAGACATCCAGGGAGAGGATGTCGCCACGCTGCTGCTGGAAATGGGCGGAAAAACCAGCGTGACTTGCAACATGGCTTATGCAGAAAATTACCTTGAACATGACTCGTTTCCGCAGACCTTCTTTTTCATTGAAGGCACGCGCGGCTCCATTGAGCTGGGCCCCAACTACTGGCTGCGGGTGACCATCCAGGACGGCACACTCGCGCGGCGGGTACCTCCGCCGCGCTATCCCTGGGCAGATCCTGCCTACGATGTGGTGCATGCCAGCATCGTGCCGTGAAATGCGAATATTCTCAAGGCGTTGCGCGGTGATTCCACAGCCGAGACCACAGGCGAAGACAACCTGAAGACCGTCCGGCTGGTCTTTGCCGCCTATGACTCGGCTTCCAATCAAGAGGTGATTCATTTCAAATGAGGAAAGATGGAAAATTTTCAAAAAGCCAACCAATTGTTAGTCGAATTCAAAGCAGATCGTTATCTGCACGGGCAGGGCGTGCTGGTCGAAACGGGCAGGGTGGCCGCACAGCTTGGGCGCAGCGCCGTGCTGGTGCTGGATGACTTTCCCGGCGCGGAAAAGTTTACCGACCAGATCCGCGCTTCCCTGATGGAGGCTGGCGTGCGATTGCTGGCTGAGATTCCTGGTTCAGCGCCGAATGCCCCGCTGGAAGATCTGGAACGTATCCGCGCTGCATTACGCCAGGCTGATCCCGAACTGGTGATCAGTTTTGGCGGGGGCAGCACCATTGACTGCGTCAAATCAGCCGAGATATTGCGCGTGCTGGGAGACGAGATCGGGCGGTTCTTCGGCACCGGATTGGTGACCCAGGCTCTGGCTGAGCAAGGCAAAGAACTGCATCCCCACCTGGCCATCCAGACCGCCGCCAGCTCCAGCGCCCACCTGACCAAATATTCCAACATCACCGATTTGGTCACCGGGCAAAAGAAGCTGCTGGTGGATGAAGCCATTGTCCCGGTGCGCGCCCTCTTTGATTACTCGGTCACTGCCGGTGCGCCTCCCTCGCTGACCATCGACGGCGGTTTGGACGGCATCTCGCACGCGCTGGAGGTGTGGTACAGCGCGGTGGGCAAATCCAATACCACGCAGATTGAAGCCGCAGCGCTCGAAGCGATCCGGCTGGTGGTCAATTACCTGCCGCAGGTGATGGACGACCCGCACCATCTCACCGGGCGCGAAGCGCTCGGGCTGGCCACCGACCTGGGCGGATACTGCATCATGCTCGGCGGCACCAACGGCGCCCATCTGACCAGCTTCTCGCTGGTGGACATCCTCAGCCACGGGCGCGCATGCGGCCTGATGAATCCCTATTACACCGTCTTCTTCTCCCCGGCCATCCAGGAACCGCTGCGCAAGATTGCCGGGTTGTACCAGGCAGCCGGATACCTGCCCGGGGATTCCAGCCGCTTGCAGGGCCGCGAGCTGGCCGAAGCGGTGGCGCGCGCCATGTTTGCCTTCGCCCGCCGGGTGGGCATGCCCACCACGCTATCCGAGGTGCCGGGCTTCAGCTCGCAGCACATCGCTCGCGCCCTCACCGCCGCCAAGAACCCGCAGTTGAAAATGAAGTTGGAGAACATGCCCGTTCCACTGCGCGCAGAGCAGGTGGATGACTATATGGGCCCGATCTTGCAGGCTGCGGTGGACGGCGATATTTCCCGCATTCGCAACCTGTAAACATACACCCGAGGAATTTTCCCATGCACCATCATTCTGAACAACTGATCCGCGACATCTCACTCAAAGCGCAACAAGCCCGCATCGAGGTGCTCAAGATGGTCTACGTCAACCAGACCGGGCACCTGGGCGGCGCTTTTTCGTGCGCCGAGATCGTCGCCGCGTTGTATTTTCACCATCTGCGCATTGATCCCGCCAACCCGGGCTGGCCGGAGCGCGACCGTTTTCTGTTCTCCAAAGGCCATGCCTGCGCCATGCTCTACGCGGTGATGGCGCTGCGCGGATTTTTCCCGCTGGAAGAACTGCCCACCTTCCGCCGGCTGGACAGTCGCCTGCAGGGACATCCAGAACCGGCCAAACTCCCCGGCGTGGAGGTACCCGCCGGACCGCTGGGTCACGGCGTGGCGGTGGGCGCGGGCATGGCGCTGGGTCTGAGGCTGGCAGGCAAGCCCTCATCAGCCAGCGCGCCCTCTTCGCGCGCCTCGCGGGCCAATGTCTATACCCTGCTCGGCGACGGCGAGATCAACGCCGGGGTCATCTGGGAGGGCGCCATGACTGCCGCCAGATACCGCCTGGGCAACCTGACCGCCATCCTGGACTACAACGGCATCCAGCAGACCGGCGCCTCGGCGGATGTGATGCCCATGGAACCCATCACTGACAAGTGGCGCGCTTTTGGCTGGCACGTTCAGGAAATTCACGGGCACAACGTGGGCGAAATCCTCAACGCGCTCGACCGCGCCGATGAGGTGCACGCCCAGCCCAAGATGATCATCGCCCGCACCACCAAGGGCAAAGGGGTCAGCTTTATGGAATATGATCACCGCTGGCACGGCATGCCTCCCGATCATTCACAGTACGAGCAGGCGATGGCGGAGCTGCAGGAAGGATTGCGAACATGGCAGAGCTAGTCTTAATGCGCAAAGCCTACGGCGAAGCCCTGGTCAGACTGGGCGCCAGCCATCCAAACGTAGTCGTGCTGAGCGCGGATGTCTCCAATTCGGACTTTTCATTCATGTTCCAGGAAGCCTACCCGGAACGTTTTTACAATACGGGCATCGCCGAGCAATCGTTGGTGGATGTGGCCGCTGGACTGGCGCACACCGGATTGGTGCCTTTCGCCAACACCTTCGCCTTCCTGTTCGCCACCCGCGCGCTGGAGATGATCCGCACCCATCTATGCTTTGGCGGGGCCAACGTCAAGCTCATGGCCACCTATGCCGGGCTTTCCGATTCCTTCGACGGCCCCAGCCATAACGCCATCTCGGATATCGCCATCCTGCGCAGCCTGCCCAACATGACTGTGGTCATCCCCGCCGACTCCACCGCTGTTGCCAGAATGCTTCCCCAGGTGGCGGATTGGGACGGGCCGGTCTATTTCCGCGTCAACCGCAACGAGGTGCCGACGATCTTCGATGAGACCTATCAGCCGCAGATTGGCCGGGCCCATCTGGTTCGCCCGGGCAGCGACCTGACCCTGATCGGGTGCGGTCTGATGGTTAGCCGCTGTCTGGAGGCTGCCGAAAAGTTGGCCGAAGAGGGCACCTCGGCGCGCGTCCTTGAAATCCACACGGTAAAGCCGCTGGACGAGACCGCCATCTTGCAGGCAGCCGCCGAAACCGGCGCGCTGGTCACCGCCGAAGAACACAACATCCTCGGCGGCCTGGGCGGCGCGGTGGCTGAGGTGGTCACCGCCTCCCAACCGGTGCCGGTGGTGCGTGTCGGCGTCAACGATCAGTTTGCCGAGTGCGGGCCGTATGCGGATGTGCTCAACCGCTACGGATGTTCCAGCTCACATGTTCTGGCAGCCGCGCGGCGCGCGCTCGAGATAAAGCGCTGAGCCATGCCGCGTCTGGTTTTCATTCACACCGTCGCGCCGCTGATTGCGCTCTTTGACCGGCTGGCGGTGGAAATGCTCCCCGGCGTGTGCTGCAAGCACATTCTCGATGAACCCCTGCTTGAAGCCATCCGCCAGCGCGGCGAATTAAGCCCAGCCGACAGCCAGCGCCTGGGAGAACATATTCGGCAGGCTGCGCTGATCCGAGCGGATGCGGTGTTGGTCACCTGCTCCACCGCCTCGCCATTGGTGGACGACCTGCGTCCTCACTTTTCTGTACCGCTGATCAAGATCGATGAGGAGATGATCCGCGTGGTGGTGAAAGGCGGCGGGCGGGTGGGCATCCTGGTGACCAATCCCACCACCCTGCAGCCCACCCAACACATGCTGGAAAAGGAAGCCCAACGCGGCAACCGCGCGATGCAGTTCGAAATGCTGTTGGTCGAAGGCGCGTTTGCGGCACTGATCAGCGGCGACACCGAAACGCACGACCGCCTGGTGCGCCAGGCCATCCTGGATTTCAGTCCGCGCGTCGATCGTCTGGTGCTGGCTCAAGCCAGCATGGCGCGCGTGTTAGAAAGGCTGCCGGAAGCAGAGCGCCCGGTTCCAGTCATCTCCAGTCCGCACCTGGCGATGAGGTTGATCCAGTCCATACTGCACATGTAAATCAGTGGCAGGGTTCATGTTCGAAGGGATACCGAACACGCTCATTTTGTTTCATCCGTTGAGCATAAAGCGCTGATTTTTTCTCACCTTTCAAAACCTTCAGACTGGCGATATACTTGGATGGTTACTGCCGGTCTGGCGGTAAGTGGTTCATCCATCCCATTCTTCCAGGAGAGTAAGACATGGTAAAGCAACCGGTAACAGCCGCCATCATCGGCGCTGGCGGACGCGGCATGGGATATGCCCAATTCGCCCTGGAACATCCTGACCGCCTCAAGATCGTCGCCGTGGCCGAACCGCGCGATTACAACCGCCAGTTCATGGCAGCCACCTATCAAATCCCTGCCGAAAATGTGGTTACGGACTGGCAGGAGCTGGCCGCCCGCCCCAGGTTCGCTGACGCGGTGATCATTTGCACCCAGGACCGCATGCATGCCGACCCGGCCGTCGCCTTCTCCGACCTCGGCTATGCCATTCTGCTGGAAAAACCCATGGCGCCCAGCGAAACCGAATGCGGCCGAATTGTGGACGCGGTCAAGAGGAATCATAATATTTTTGCTGTTTGTCATGTCATGCGTTACACCCATTACACCCAGACCCTTAAAAAGGTGCTGGACTCGGGCGCGATTGGCGAGATTGTCAGTGTCCAGCATCTTGAACCGGTCGGCTACTGGCACCAGGCGCACTCCTTTGTGCGCGGCAACTGGCGCAATTCACAGGAATCCTCCTTCATGCTGCTCTCCAAATCCTGCCACGATTTGGATTGGCTGCGCTACATCATCGGCTCTTCCTGCATCGCGGTATCCTCTTTTGGGACGCTTAAGCACTTCCGCAAATCCGAGAAACCCGCCGCAGCCGGCGACGCCAAACGCTGTCTGCACTGCGCCTTCGAGCCGCAATGTCCTTATTCAGCCAAAAAGATCTACCTCGGACGCGTCGCTCGCGGTGAATTGTGGTGGCCGGTGGATGTGTTGGCTCCTGAACCAACCCTGGAGTCGGTGACCGCCGCCCTGGAAAGCGGCCCTTACGGGCGCTGCGTGTATGAATGTGACAACGACGTGGTCGATCACCAGGTGGTCAACTTCCTCTTCGAGCGCGAGCGCACCGCCGTTTTCACCATGACCGCCTTCACCCAACAGCACGACCGCAAGACGCGCATCTTCGGCACCCACGGCGAGCTGTACGGCGACGGAGACCTCATCGAAGTGCATGATTTCCTCAGCGATGAATGGCGCGCGGTGGATATGACCCCGCCCGAGAATACTGCGCTGGGCGGGCACGGCGGCGGCGATTACGGGCTGATGGATGCTTTTGTATCCGCTGTCGCCAGCGGCGACTCATCCCACATCCTCTCCGGCGCGAATGAATCGCTGGAGACGCACCGCATGGTGTTCGCTGCCGAGCGCGCCCGCCTGGAAAACAAAATCTTCTTTTTATAATTCTCGGTTATGCCCGCATACACCCGCGAACAACTGCTGACCATCTGCCAGGGTTTCCAGATTGACGGCACGCTGACCGAGATCGCCCCGCACGGCAGCGGTCACATCAACGATACTTACCTGGGCAGCTACCGCACATCCAACGGTCAAACCCGCTTTATCCACCAGCGCATCAACCAGAATGTTTTCAAACGGCCGGATTGGGTGATGGAGAACATCGAGCGCGTCACCCGCCATGCCCGCCAGAAGATCCTCGAAGCCGGCGGCGATCCTGTGCGCGAAACTCTGACCCTGGTGCCGGCCAAAGATGGTCGCAATCACGTCATCTCGGAGGACGGCTCCACCTGGCGCACGTATGTGCATATTGACGGTGGGGCGCGCACCTATGAAGTGGCTGAGAACCTCAGCCAGGTGACCAGCGCCGCCCGGGCATTTGGCAAATTTCAGCATCTCCTGGCCGACCTGTCCGGCGAGCGCCTGCACGAAACCATCCCCGGCTTCCACCACACCCGCCGCCGCTTTGAGGCATTCCAAAAAGCCGTGCGCGAGGATCCCGCCGGGCGCGTCGCCGGTGTTCAAGCCGAGATCGACTTTGTCCTCGCCCGCGAGGTGGACGCCTCGGTGGTGGTGGATTTGCTGGCGGACGGGCGGCTGCCCGAACGGGTCACCCACAACGATACCAAGCTCAACAACGTATTGATCGATGAGCGCAGCGGCGAGGGCGTATGCGTCCTCGACCTGGACACGGTCATGCCCGGCTCGGTGTTGTATGATTTTGGTGATTTGGTGCGCACCGGCACCGCCACCGCCGCCGAAGATGAGCGCGATCTGGAACTAGTGCACGTGGACATGCATCTGTTTGAACGCCTGGCAGCGGGCTATGCTGAATCAGCCCGCGGATTTCTCATCGACCTGGAATGGGAACTGCTGGCCTTTTCTGGCAAGCTGATCACTTATGAGCAAGCCATCCGCTTCCTCGGCGACCATATCAACGGCGACACCTATTATAAGATTCATCACCCCAACCACAACCTGCAGCGTGCGCGTACCCAGATAAAAATGGTTTCCGAAATGGAACGCCAGATGGCCCAGATGCAGGCTGTCATTCAGCAACACCGGCAGCGCTAAAGGGATTCTCACCGGTTTATTCCAGCGGATATCTTCCGAATTCCTCCACCGCCGCCAAAGCCGGCGACGGATTCGCCGCCTTGCTCATCAATTCAGGTCAGGCACTCACCGCCCAGCTCATCGGGCTGCCGCCGGGAGATTATTACACCCTCCGTTCCACGCAGGATTCATCCAATGTCTGCGCTGGTCCGTTTAGCGTGCAGGATGCCCCCTGGACCATCGAGCTGGAGGCCGAGAGTGTGCTGTTTGTAACCACCCGCCAGCCCTGAACCGAAACAGCTATACTTTAATCCTTCAATCGTTTAAAGATCAGCTTTGGCGCTGAGGTTTCGGTCGGCTCGCTGGCATTATACGGCGCGGCAACCAGTTCCCAGCCCTGCTCGCCCAGTTGGTTGACATAATCATAAACAGCCGGGCCGTTTTTCCAATCCGGGATTTCCTTGCCGTTCTCTGCATAGGCCACCCAGCCTTTTTTACCGATCCGACCGACAACAAACAGATATTCCCATTTTTGTGTCATCATTCACAATTCCCTGGAAGGAGATCTACTAGTAATGTAAAATCATTCTAGCACAGGCAATCAGCCTGTATCCTTCCAATCAGTTATCAATTCAATCAAGGAGTTTGCGATGCGTCTCGGTGGTCCGGTTTATGAACCTTTTCATGATCCTGCGGAATGGATCCACGCGCTTCAGCGCCTGGGGTACCGCGCAGCCTACTGTCCGGTGGGGCTGGATGCTTCTGCGCAGGACGTGCAGGCCTACGCCGCAGCAGCGCGGCAGGCGGATATCGTCATCGCTGAGGTGGGCGTGTGGAACAACCCGTTGAATGGTCAGGAAAACGAGCGCATAGCCGCTCTGCAGCAGTGCATGGCTGCGCTGACCCTGGCGGATGAGATTGGCGCTAACTGCTGTGTCAACATCAGCGGCTCGCGCGGAGAGCGCTGGGACGGCCCCGATCCCGCCAATCTGACCGCCGAAACCTTCGACCTGATCGTTGAATCGGTGCGGGCGGTTCTGGACGCAGTCAAGCCCCGCCGCACCTTTTATACACTCGAAACCATGCCCTGGATGTACCCCGACAGCGTGGAAAGCTATCTGGACTTGATTCGCGCCATCGACCGGCCCCATTTTGGCGTTCACCTGGACCCGGTCAATATGATCAATCATCTGGACCGCTATTTCAACAATGCCGCCTTTTTGCGTGATTGCGCCAACCGGCTGGCTCCGTGGACGCGCAGCGTGCACATCAAAGATACGCTGCTGGCTCCCGACCGCTACACGATTAACATCAACGAGGTGCGTCCCGGTCTGGGCATATTGGATTACGGCGTTCTGCTCACTGAGCTGCAGCGGGTGAACCCCGAACTGCCCGTCATGCTCGAGCATTTACCAAGCGCTCAGGAATATCAACTGGCTGCCGAATACGTGCGCACAAAAGCTGCTGAAGTCAACGTACCGCTGTAATTTTCTTTTCCTTCTGTAAGTTGCGCATTGCAAAAAGGCGCGTATAATACCCATATCAATCTATCCGCCGAATCTTCGGAGCGGGGGACGTTTTTTGGGGCGAATCGATCCCGGTTCATCCCGAGACCGTAGAGCTAATCTTCGGTTCGAGCCCGGCAGCTAACCTCGCAGGCGTAGAAGATCAATGAATGCTCAGCAACTTGAGCGTTATTGAGACCTATGCCTGTTTTTTTTATTGGAGGTTAAGTGGACCGCGAAACCAAAGAGATCATTGACAGCGCCCAGATACTGGCATCTCTCCCCTATCCGGTCGTGCAATGTTTTGAGAAAAATAACGGCGATTCGACCAACATCATCATCGCGCTTGCTTCTGACCTGGCAATCGACGGCAGTTTTGGCGAACAATGGCTGTTGGTGGACAGTGAGCGCCTGATGGTCATTGCCCGCCAGGCGGGCGGGGCGGTGATATTGTCCAGTCACCGCCTGGAGGACCTGGAAGACGCGCAGATTGAACCATGCGTGGGCAACGCCATCCTGAAAGCCACCACTCGCGGACAGGGTGTGGTGTTGCTGCACTTCTCAAACGAACTGATCGAGCGCTTCGGGTTGGCTGCCCACTACTTGCGCCAGCGCCGCGAAATGGGCGACAGCGCGCCCGTGCCAGATCTGACCAACGACGGTCAGCGCTGCCTTTCCTGTGGCAAGCGTCTGCTGGATCCCTCATTGAAAGTCTGCCCCAATTGCATCCAGCGCGGTCGAGTACTGCGCCGCCTGTTGTGGATGGCTCGCCCGTTTTGGAAGCTGGGTGGGCTGCACCTCGGTCTGATGCTGCTGGGTGTGCTGGTGGACTTGCTGCCCCCTTACCTGACCCGCGTGCTGATCGACGACGTTCTCACGGCTCAAAATCATATCTCCTGGCTGGGCTGGCTGGTGGGCGGTCTGCTGGGCTTGCAAGTGGTCCGGCTGACGATTACCATCAGCGACGCGCTGCTGACCAACCGCATCAGTAGCCAGTTCGCCGCTGGCGTGCGCGAAAAGATGTTTTCGCATTTGAAAAAACTATCCCAGGAATTCTTCGATCGCAACGAGACCGGCCGCCTGTTGACGCGCATCAACCAGGACACCGAAGAGCTGCAGGGCCTGATCAACCAGATGGCTCAGTTCCTGCTTAATAGTGTGCTGGTGGTGGGCATCGGTGTCGTTCTGTTCTCCATGGCGCCATCGTTGGGTTTGTTCGTGCTCATCCCGGCGCCTTTTGTGATCGTTGCCACCCTGCTCTACCACCGCCGCATGAATCCGCACTTCCGCCGCTACTGGATCTCTCGCTGGCGGCTCAACTCCATGTTGAACACGTTCCTGAACGGTATTCAGGTGGTTAAAGCCTTTGGGCAGGATGACCAGGAAGAGCGCAGATATCAGTCTCTAAACAATAATTCGCTAACCTCGCGCCTGCGCGTGGACCAGGCCTGGGGACGCTTCTTCCCGTTAATTTCATTCGCTTTTGGTGCTGGCGGCTTGCTCATCTGGTTCATGGGCGGTAAGGCTGTGCTGGCTGATCACATCTCGCTGGGCACGCTGATGGCTTTCCTCAGCTATTTGGGAATGTTCTATGGTCCGCTGTCCAACATGGCCCAGATCAGCCAGGCGCTCAACCGCTTTGCCACCATCTCGCAGCGAACCTTCGAGTTTCTCGATGAAGAGCCGAAGGTGCAGCCTCGCATTGAGTTCGTGCCTATCGACGAACCGATCCACGGTCGTATCGCCTTCAATGGTGTCTCCTTTGGCTACAATCCGCATTTTCCCGTGTTAAAAGACGTCACCTTCGATATCCATCCGGGCGAACTGGTCGGCGTGGTCGGTCACTCCGGAGCAGGCAAAACCACCCTGGTCAACCTGATCTGCCGTTTCTATGACGCCACGCAAGGCTCGGTCAGCATTGATGGGGTGGATGTGCGCGATATGGCCTTGGAGGAACTGCACCGCAATATCGGCATCGTCCAGCAGACACCTTTTCTCTTTTCAGGAACCATCGCCGAAAACATTGCCTATGCCAAGCCCGAAGCAAACCGCGAGGAAATTCTGCGCGCCGCCAAAGCCGCCAACGCGCATGACTTCATCACCAGCCTGCCCGAGGGTTACGATACCATCGTCGGCGAGGGCGGCACGGGTCTCTCCGGAGGCGAGCGCCAGCGAATATCCATCGCGCGCGCCATTTTACTCAACCCGCGTATCCTCATCCTGGATGAGGCCACCTCTTCAGTGGATACCGAAACTGAGCGCCAGATCCAGAAAGCCCTCGAAACACTGGTGCAGGGCCGCACCACCATCGCCATCGCCCACCGCCTCTCCACCCTCTACAATGCGCACCGCATCATCGCTCTCGACCATGGTCGGGTGGCTGAAATCGGCTCGCCCACCGAGTTGATTGAGCAAAAAGGTCTGTTCTACAACCTGGTGCAAATCCAAACCCAGTTTGCCCGCCTGGACGGGGTCGTAACGGTCTAACGCTAAAGGAACCAACATGGACGATTTATCATCTTCCCCTGCTCACGAATCCTACGAGCTCTTGTATCTTGACGCGCCGCGTTGTCTTTTTGCGCTGGATGGCGAAAATCTCACCTTCACCTCCCCGGATGGGGAGTATACCCCGCGGGTCACGCTGCGCCGCTGTTTTCCTCTCTCGGCGAAGCACACCAACATCATGATTTGCGCGCCCGATCCGGAAAGCCAGCGCAGCCAGGAACTGGGCATCCTCGCCAACGTGGACGATCTGACAGATGAATCGCGCCAGGCGGTGATGCGCGAGTTGCAGCTTCATTACTTTGTCCCAGTTGTGAGACGCATCCACAAGATCAAAGAGGAATTCGGCTTTTTGTATTGGACGGTGGAAACCGATCGCGGCGAAAAGCAATTTATCATGCGCGACAGCATCATCGGAGCAGTGCGCCGGGTTTCGGAGGGACGCTGGTTGATCATCGACATCAACCAAACCCGCTACGAAGTGCAAGATTTCGAGGCACTCGACGCCAACAGCCAGAGCCTGCTGCAGCGTTATTTGCTGCTATAATTCCCGCCATGGGGGATGCCAGGATACCCTGCTTGTAGCAAGCCGGGAATAAGCTATATTAAAGTTGAAACGCATGAAAGACACCTTCACGATCGTTTTCCTTCTATTCATTTTATCCTTCAGCGCATGCAGCCCGCAGCCTGCCAATCCTGATTTCCAAGGAGATGCTCAGATGACCCCTGCTCCTACACAGCCTGCTCCCCCACCCACCACACCCACCTCCACCCCCGCACCGGTCAATCGCGCGTTTGAGATCAACGCCCGCCTGGGACGGGGGGTGAACCTCGGCAACGCGTTGGAAGCCCCCGTGGAAGGACAATGGGGCATGGTGATCCGCGACGAGTATTTCCAGTTGATCAAAGAGGCCGGATTCAATTCCATCCGCCTGCCCATCCGCTGGAATGCCCACGCGCTGGTTGATGCCCCCTACACCATCGACCCGGCTTTCTTTGAACGCATCGACCACCTGGTCGATCTGGCGCTGGCTCAAGAACTGCTCATCATCCTCGACCTGCATCATTACAACGAGCTGCAGGAAGATCCCAAGGGTCAGCGCGAGCGCTTCCTGTCCATCACCGACCAGGTGGCGCGCCATTACCAGGATTTTCCTGAGAGCGTCCTGCTGGAAGTGCTCAACGAGCCCCACGACGCTTTTGGCAGGCAGCATTGGAATGATTACGCCGCTGAAGCCGTGGCGGTCATCCGCCAGAGCAATCCCGATCGGGTTCTCATCCTGGGTGGTGGGGATTGGAACAGCCACACTTCGCTGCGCACATTGAAATTGCCCGAGGATGCGCGCAATATCATCGCCACCTTTCACTATTACCTGCCCTTTCATTTCACCCATCAGGGCGCGGAGTGGGCTGAAGGCTCGCAAGCCTGGCTCGGGCGAACCTGGGACGGCACCCCGCAGGAGCAGTCGGAAGTGCGCTCCCATTTCAACCAGGTGAAGCAGTGGGCGGACTCCCACAACGTCCCGGTTTTCATGGGCGAATTTGGCGCATATTCCAAAGCAGACATGGATTCGCGTGTGCGCTGGACGACCTTCGTCGCCCGTGAAGCTGAAGCCTGCAACTTTTCCTGGGCATACTGGGAATTTGGCGCGGGATTTGGAGTGTATGACCGCAAAAATGCAAAATGGAACGAAGGTCTGTTGAGCGCATTGATTCCACCGCAGTAAGAGGCCGAATGAGCAAGCCGATCACCATCCGCGATGTGCACACCTTCCTGGTGCAGACTTCGGGCGCTGGCACACGCTTCATCATCGTTAAGGTGGAGACTTCGCAGCCCGGGTTATACGGTCTGGGCTGCGCAACCTTCACCCAGCGATTTCGCGCCGTTGCCGCAGCGTTGGACGCGCATGTCCGGCCTTTCGTGCTGGGCAAGGATGTGGCGCGCATCGAAGAGCTTTTCCAGATGAACATGGTGCAGGGCTACTGGCGCAACGGTCCGGTGCTAAACAACGCCATTTCAGGCATTGACCAGGCGCTGTGGGACATCAAGGGCAAGCTCGCCAACATGCCGGTGGTTGATTTGCTTGGCGGTAGATGCCGCGAAGCCGCGGCGGTGTACGCCCATGCAGATGGGCGCGACCCGCAGGAAGTGCTCGAAAACGTGCTCAAGTTCCAGTCGCAGGGCTATCACTACATCCGGGTGCAGATGGGTGGTTATGGTGGGAAAAGCCCCAAATCACGCCGTCCGGATGGCGCATTGGACGGCGCCTATTTCGACCCGCGCGCCTATACCGTCAACATGTTGAAAATGATCGAGTATGTGCGCTCGCAGGTGGGTTTTGAGGTGGAATTGTTGCACGATGTCCATGAGCGCCTGTCACCCATCGACACGATACAATTCGCCAAGGACGTGGAACCGTTCAAATTGTTTTTCCTTGAAGATTCGCTCGCGCCCGAAGACATCCACTGGTTCCGCATGCTCCGCCAGCAGTGCGCCACGCCCATCGCGATGGGTGAGCTGTTCAACCATCCGCTTGAATGGCGCCTGCTGATCGAAGAACGGCTGATCGATTTCCTGCGCATGCACGTCAGCCAGATGGGCGGCATCACTCCGGCGCGCAACGCGGCCATCCACGCCGCCATCTACGGCATCCGCACCGCCTGGCACGGCCCTGGCGACACATCCCCGGTGGGGCATGCCGCCAACCTGCACCTCGACCTGTGGGCGCCCAATTTTGGCGTCCAGGAATGGTGCCGCTTTGACAATTTGGTATATGACATGTTCCCCGGTCTGCCGATGGTGCGAAACGGATACATGTATCCCAATGACAAACCCGGCCTGGGGATAGATTTTGATGAGAAATTGGCCGCCAAATATCCTTGCATTGATGAAGTTGACCAGTGGACGCAGACGCGCCTGCCAGATGGGAGCCCAGCCAGACCATGAACCGCTATGTCTATATCGGAACCTACAATTACAATCCGCCCGGTGCGCCGGCCGGTACAGCCGCGCCGGAGGGCATTTTTGTCTACCGCATGGACCCGCAAAGCGGTGAAATGCGATGGGTGCAAAGTGTTGCCAGCGGTCCAAATCCTTCGTTCCTGGCGGTGCACCCCAACCGGCGCTGGCTTTACAGCGTCAACGAAGGCTTGAGGGGCTTTGTCAGCGCCTTCGCCATTGATCCGTCCACGGGGAAATTGGATCACCTCAACAGCCGCCCCGCCCGCGGAACCGACCCCTGTTATCTCAGCTTGGACCCCCCTGGAAAATGGCTGCTGGCAGCCAACTACACCAGCGGCAGCCTGGCGGTGCTGCCCATCCTCGAAGATGGCCGCCTTGAAGCGCTGACCTGCCATGTCCAACATCACGGTTCTGGGCCGGATTCGTCCCGCCAGGAAGGCGCTCACGCCCACTGCATCCTCTTCGCGCCAGGCGAGCGTTTCACACTCTCGGCTGACCTGGGCATTGACCAGGTGCTGGTCTATCTGCTGAGCGGTGAGACGGGCAAACTGACCGCGCATGTGCCAGCCGGGCTGAAATTGAAACCTGGATCCGGCCCCCGGCACATAGCCTTCCATCCCAACGGAAAATTTGCCTACATCTCCAACGAGCTCGATTCGACCGTCGTCGTCTGCGCCTGGGACGGCGATCAGGGCAGTCTGCAATGGGTGGAAAGCCTGAGCACCTTGTCGCCCATCCAGCATGTGCATAACCAGGTGGCCGATATCCACCTGACTCCCGACGGGGCCTGGCTGTATGTGTCCAATCGCGGACAGGACAACCTGGCTGTCTTCAGCGTGGACAGCCTGAACGGCAAACTGCAGCCCGCCGGGCATGTCTCCACCGGGGGTGAGTGGCCGCGCAATTTCGCCATTGATCCCGAAGGTCGCTACCTGTTGGTCGCCAACCAATACTCGGCTGGCGTGGTCGTCTTCGAAATCCGCGATGGAATACCCACCCCGACCGGGCAGACCGTCCCGGTGGCCAATCCCGCCTGCGTGCATATTGTCGATCTGTCGTAGACCAATCAACATACATTTTTGCCACCTGGAGAAACCAGTATGAGCCAATTTGAACACAGCGACCAGATTCGGAATTTGGACATCACTGACCTGGAACGCATCCAGCGTTTTCGCCGCGCGGGTTACGGCGGCAGCGTATCCGACGCATTGTACAGCCTGGGCGTCAGCGACACGGTCTTCTCTGACCGATTCAAACCGCTGCGCCAGGGCATGCAGTTGGTGGGGCGAGCACTGCCGATTAAATTGCACGCGCAGGTTGAGCTGGGCGATTTCCCCGAGCTGCGCGCCAAACAGGAAGCGCGCTGGGAGGCGGATGGCGGTCACCCGCAAAAGCGCATGATGCGCACGGTGGCCAATTCAGCCCCGGGCAGCGTGCTGTGCTTCGACTGCGGCGGCGACATGCAACCCGCGCACTTCGGGGAGATGAGCTGTCAACTTGCCTACGCCCACGGCTGCCGCGGCATGCTGCTGGCGGGCAACTGCCGTGACACACAGTACGTGCTCAAGATGCCGGATTTCCCCATGTTCTCTTTCGGCACGCGTCCCAACGCTTTCGGCGGCTGGGTGATCATCGAGGTGGATACGCCCATCTACCTGCCCGGACATATCAGCCACTATGTCAAGGTATGCCCCGGCGATTTTATCTTCGGCGACAACGACGGCGTCCAGCTCATTCCCAGGCAATTGGTGGACGAGGTGCTGCTGCGGGTGGAGGCGACTTTCGCCAAAGAGAACAAGGAACGCGAACAACTGGCTGCCGGGATGCCGATTGATGAAGTCTACCGCGTTTTCGGGGTGCTTTAGGCGCACCCATGCAGACCCCGCGCCAATCTTTCATCCATGCGCTGGAACGCCGCACACCCCTGCCGGGGCGCGTTCCACATTTTGAGCTGGTCTTCTTCCTGACCATGCAAGCCTTCGGTAGGGTGCATCCTTCGCAGCGCTTCTACAGCCAGTGGAACCAAATGGAAGAGAGAGAGCGCCAACTGCATCGCGAGGATATGGCCGATTTATACATTGCCACCGCTGAGCGATTCGAACACGCCGCCATTTTTCTGCATCCCAATCCTGACACGCCGGAAGAAACTATTTGGCTGGTGGACCTCATCCGCGAAAAAAGCGGCGACCGCTATTTTTTGCTGCGCCACGGCGACGCCACCTTCAGCCTGCCCGACGGCGAACATATGGCCGATTTCGCCTACCGCCTGGCCGATGACCCCGACTCCATCCACGAACAGGCCAGGGATATGGTGGAGGATGCCATCCGCACCGCTGAAATTTACGCCCGGCACGGCGGGTTGGACGGCATCGCCATGTGCGCGGATTACTGTTACAACACCGGCCCCTTCGTCAGCCCGCGCACCTTTAGCCATATTGTCACCCCCTACCTGGCCCGCCTGACCCGCGCTTACCGCGACTTGGGCTTCTACACCATCAAGCACACCGACGGCGACATCATGCCCATCCTGGATCAATTGGTGCAGACCGAACCGCACGCCCTGCACAGCCTCGACCCGCAGGCCGGCGTGGATATCGCCGAGGTCAAACGCCTGTACGGCGACCGACTTTGCCTGATTGGCAACGTCAACTGTGCGCTGCTCGACACCGGCAGCGAAGAGCAGGTGGTGGATAACACGCGCTACGCGCTGCGCAGCGGGATGCCCGGCGGGGGCTACATCTTCTCCACCAGCAATTGCATCTACACCGGCATGCGCCTTGCCCGATATGAGCTGATGCTGGATGTCTGGCGAAGTGAAGGAAATTACCCTGTTTGACCCATCGCAAAAAGGAGAATTGGTCATGTCCGAATCGTATCAACATCTTGGTGCATACAGCGACCTGGTCGCCGAAGCCTTCCGCCAACGGCCTCTCTACCCCCTCGCTCCGCCTGGACCTGAAACGCAGGCTCGCGTACGTGAGGTGTTGGGTTTCTGCAGCCTGCCTGAAGAACCGCTGGAGGTGCGCGTCGAAGACCGTTGGGAGAAGGGCGGCCTGATCGGCGAGGAAATATCTTGGTCGGTCGGTTATGGCCCGCGCACACGCGCCTGGCTCTTTCGCCCACTCGGCGCCACCCAACCTCTGCCTGGTGTGCTGGCGCTGCACGACCACGGCGGGTTCAAGGCGTATGGCAAAGAAAAGATCGCTGAAGGCAAAGCGCAGCCCGAAGATTATATCCAGGGGTACTGGACACTGTGCTACGGCGGGCGAGCCTGGGTGAACGCATTGGCCAGAGCCGGCTATGTCGTCCTGGTGCATGACACATTCCTGTGGGGCAGCCGCAAGTTCACCTTCGAGCAGATGCAGGACACCCTCAACGTTTACATTCCTGAAGAAATCGGCGCATGGCCGCCCGGGGCGCCGCAGGACGTATCCATCTACAATTATGTAGCCAATCACCACGAACATCTGGTGGAAAAATATTGCATACAGTTGGGCACCTGTATGGCGGGGGTGATCTGCCACGAGGACCGCATCGCGTTGAATTACCTGCGCTCGCGCCCCGAGGTGCAGATTGAGCGGCTGGGTTGCATGGGCCTGTCCGGTGGGGGCAACCGCGCCGGGATGCTGCGCGCCACGGCCGAAGGGTTGAGAGCCGCAGCGGTGGTGGGCTTGATGAGCACTTATCAGGGGCTGCTCGATCACAACATTCAATCCCACACCTGGATGCTCTTTCCCTCCGGCTGGGCGCGGTACGGCGACTGGAGCGACTTGGTAGCCTGTCAGGCGCCCGCCCCGCTGCTGGTGCAGTACGACATCGAGGACGATCTGTTCACCCTCGAAGGCATGCAGGCAGCCGACCGACGCCTGGCGCAGCATTACCGCAGCGTCGGCCACCCCGAAGGCTACACCGGCCAATTCTACCCCGGTCCGCACAAATTCGACCTGGAGATGCAGGCCGCAGCTTTTCAATGGCTGGACGGGAAGCTGAAATAACCTGAACCTTTTTGTATGGATATATAAAATATGGCTTCTCCCATCCCATTAAAAATCGCTTACATCGGCGGCGGCAGCCGCGGCTGGGCGCGCACGCTGATGCGCGACCTGGCCTGTTGCGTCGAGCTGAGCGGAGAAATCCGCCTTTACGATATCGACTTCCCGGGTGCGCAGCTCAACGAAGCCCTGGGCAACTGGCTGCAGGAGCAGCCCGGCGTCAAGTCTCGCTGGCATTACCGCGCCGTGCGAGGGATTGCTGAAGCCCTCATCGGCGCAGATTTCGTCTTCATCTCAATCACCCCAGGCCCGCTGGAAATGATGGCGCATGAAATCGCCGTTGCTGAGAAATACGGTCTCTTCTTCCCTGTCGGCGACACCACCGGCGCGCCAGGACTGATGCGCTGCCTGCGCTCAGCGATCATCTTTGCCGGCTTCGCGCGCGCCATCGCCGAACATGCCCCCCGCGCCTGGGTGATCAATTATTCCAACCCGATGACCGTCTGCACGCGCACACTCACCAAAGTGGCACCGGAGCTGAAAACTTTCGGCTGCTGCCACGAGGTGTTCGGCACCCAGTACATCCTGGCCGACCTGGCCCAGCAATATCTCGGCTTGCCTGAGATGCCCGCGCGTAACGAAATCCATGTCAACGTGTTGGGGATCAATCATTTCACCTGGATTGACCGCGCCGAATATGCGGGGCATGACCTGCTGGGCATCCTGCGCGAGCACATCCAAAAACCCGGCGTATTGCGCCGTTTCGACCCTTCCGAGGTGGAAGAACAGGGCAACTGGTTCGCCGACAACCTGCAGATCAAATTTTCGCTATTTCAGCGCTTCGGCATCCTCGCCGCTGCCGGCGACCGCCATCTGGCCGAATTTGTTCCCGGCTTCACCCGCTCACCGGACGAATTGTTCCGCTGGGGTGTGATCCGCACACCGGTTTCCTACCGCATCGAGAACTTCCAATTGGGCGAGACATTCGCCAGAGAGATGATGGCGGGGAACATACCCGTGATCCTTGACCCTTCAGACGAAGAAGCCGTGCGTCAGATCAAGGCGCTGCTGGGTCAGGGCGACCTGCTGACGAATGTCAACCTTCCAAACCGCGGGCAAATTGCCAATCTCCCGCCGGATGTGGTGGTGGAGACCAATGCTTATTTCAGCCGCGACCAGGTGCAACCGCTGGCTTCCGGCGCGTTGCCGCCGGGGGTGCACGCTCTTGTGGCGCGGCATGTTGAAAACCAGGAAATGATCATCCAAGCTGCACTGACTCGCGACAAAGACCTTGCCTTTCAGACGATTTTCAACGATCCAACCACCAACCTTCCGCTGGACCAAGCCTGGGCGATGTTTAATGAGATCGGGCTGCCGCAGTCCTGGTGGTCTGAGTCGCAATGAGATGAAGAGATTCTTGTTGGCGGCTTTCGCTCTGATGATTCTATTCTGGCAGCCTGCCTGCCGCCCACAGCCGCCGCCTCAGACGTCCGATCCGCAGCCAACCCAAACAGCCGAACGCTCCCCCAGCCAGGAAACGGGATTCGAGATTTTTCGCCGTAATCTGGTCGCTTCCGAATATCCAGCCCTTGATGCTCAGACCGGCATGACGCTGTACCGCATCCAGATGACCATCAGCCCGGATTACCGCAGCATAGAAGGTCGCGAGGAGATCAGCTATACGAACAACGAACCTATCCCACTGGACGATATCTACCTGCGCCTCTTCGCCAACGCCCTTGGCGGTCAAGCTGCCATCTGGGACGTAACCATCAACGCCCTGCCGGTTGATTTCTCCTACGAAGCCGGAAACACCGCCGTGCGCCTCCCTCTGGCTGAGCCGCTGCCGCCGGGAAAAACCGCCTCACTGGTCGTGAATTTCAAGGTCCTAATTCCGGACCAATTAGGCGGTACGTACGGCTTGCTCAGCTTTCTGGACGGTATTCTGGCACTGGACAGTGTTTACCCGCTCATTCCAGCCTACGACGACCGAGGCTGGCAGAAGGATGCCCCACCGCCCAACGCAGATTTGACCTATAACGATGTCGCCCTCTACGAGGTGACCATCAACGCTCCAGCCGAGCTGGTGGTGGTCACATCCGGCGTGACCGTCTCGCAGCAAACAAATGGAGAAGATCAGATGCTGAGCATCGTCTGCGGCCCGGCGCGCGATTTCTACATCGCAGCCAGTCAAAACTTTGTCCAGACCGGTCTGATCAGCGGCGAAATAAATATCCACAGCTATACGATCGGGCGATCCGAGGAAGCGCGGATTGCCCTGGACACCGCCCGTCAAGCCATACAAGTGTTCAGCCAGCGATTGGGACCCTATCCGTACAGCGAATTTGATGTGGTCAGCACGCCGATGAGCGCACTGGGCATCGAGTATCCCGGGATCACCGGCATCACGCTCAAGCTTTATCAACCCGATACCGTCGTGCGCGGGGTCGCCTCGCGCGTCATGCTCGAGTCCGTCGTCGCCCATGA
>CAZCBJ010000001.1:48103-64933 GCA_964496705.1 uncultured Anaerolineaceae bacterium
CACCAGTGGTTCTACAACCTGGTCGGCAACGACCAATGGAACGAGCCCTGGTTGGATGAAGCGTTGGCCCAATACCTGACCGGCTGGTACTACGAAGACACTTACGGCAAGGTTGCCGCCCAAACCTACCGCATATCCTGGCAGCAATCCTGGGAGCGCATCAGTCGCGAGGAGATACCCATCGGCCTTCCGGCGGGCGATTATAAAGACTTCCAGTACGCGCCGATTGTGTATAACCGCGGCCCCATCTTCCTGCAAACGCTCTCCGAGCGAATGGGCGAAGCGGTCTTCAACCAATTCCTGCGCGATTATGCTCAGGCTAACCGCTGGGGCATTGGCACGACCTCAGTTTTCAAGCAGATGGCCGAAAATGCCTGCCGGTGCGATCTGACCGACCTGTTCGCAGCCTGGGTGTATGCAAAATGAACCGGGCCACATTTGACTCAGGAGCATCTCATGTCTGGAAAACCTCATTCGCAGATTGAACAGCGCCTCGCCCAACTCGAGACCGAATTTGGCTACTGGGACAAAACCCGGGAGATCATCGATCAATTAATTGACATCATACTCAATTACCGCCAGAGCGGACACCCGGGCGGCTCGCGCTCCAAAGTCTATGCGCTGGTCAGCCTGCTGCTCAGCGGCGCCATGCGCTGGGACATCCGCCACCCGGAAAAGCGCTTTGGCGACCGCTTTGTGCTGGGCGCCGGGCATACCATCCCGCTGGTGTATTGCACGTTGGCTGTGCTCAACGAAGCGCTGCGCATCAAATATCAGCAAAGCGGTGATCCGCGCTACGCTCTGTCCTCTGATCCAACGCGCGTTCTCCACTGGGAAGACCTGCTCAAATTCCGCCGCCGGGGAGGACTGTCCGGTCACGCGGAGATGGAAGGCAAAACGCTTTTCCTGAAATTCAACACCGGTCCCTCCGGGCACGGCAGCCCGGCAGCCGTGGGCCTGGCACTGGCGCTCAAGCGCGCCGGCGCGCAGGGCGTGAAGGTTTTCCTGCTTGAGGGCGAGGGCGGGCTGACCCCCGGCGCCAATTATGAGGCGATGAATTCCGCCTGGGGTTTGGCGCTTGACAATCTCTATCACATCATCGACTGGAACGATTACGGCATTGACGATCACCCGGTAAGCAGCGCCGTTTACGGACGACCGGCTGACTGGTACACCGCGCACGGCTGGCGCACCTTTGGCGCAGAACAGGGGATGGAATGGTCCGAGGTTGCCCGCGCGCTGCTGGAAATGGTCACCACTGAAAATCCAGACCGGCAGCCCTCAATGGTCTGGTTGAAAACGCGCAAGGGGCGCGGCTATTTGGTGTACGATAACACCTCGCATGGCTTGCCGCACAAGCTGAACTCGGCGGCTTTCTGGGAGACCAAAAAATCCTTTGCTGAACAATTCGGCGCGACCTTCACCAATTTTGGCGGGCCTGCCCCCCAGGATCCCGCGGATCTGCGCGCCGAATTCGAAGCCAACCTGAGCGCGGTCATCGATGTGCTGCGCCGCGACCAGGCGCTGGTCGATTACCTGGCCGGGAGGCTGGTGGAGCTGGGAGAGAGCGTCCCTGAAAGCATCGCGACCTTCAAGCTGGGCGAACGCAACCCCTTCCTGGATGAACGCATTTACGACGACAAAAATTATCCTGCAGACCTGTTCGTCCAACCGGGAGTCAACGCCGCCAACCGGGCTGCCCTGGCCAAATGGGGCGCGTGGGTCAACGCCTTTGGCATGCGCGAATACAACCGGCCGCTGTTCATGGCTGCCAGCGCCGACCTGACCAGCTCCACCAACTTGTCCGGTTTCGGCGAACGCTACGGCGATTTCCCCGGCTGCGGTTGGTACGAGCGTTTTGGTTCGCCCGACGGCGCACTCCTGCCGCAGGAAATCACCGAGTTTGTCAACGCCGGGCTGCTGGTGGGGATGAGCACGGTCAACTTTGCCGAGCATCCTGAACAGGAATTTCACGGCTTCTGGGGAGCGGCGTCCACCTACGGCTCGTTTTCGTATCTAAAATACGGCATGATGCGCCTTTTCTCGCAAATCGCCCAGGACTGCCAGTGGAAAATGGGTAAATTCCTTTATGTGGCCGGGCACTCCGGGCCGGAGACCGCCGACGACAGCCGCACCCATTTCGGCATCTTCGAGCCGGGCGTCACCCAGCTCTTCCCGCAGGGGGCCATTATCAACCTGCACCCCTGGGAACACAATGAAGTGCCGGTGCTGCTGGCAGCCGCCCTGCGCCAGAGCTCACCGCTGATCGTGCTGCACCTGACCCGCCCACCCATTCAGGTGCCCGACCGTGCTCAACTGGGGATGCCGTCCCATTTCGAGGCAGCGCGCGGCGCATACGTGGTGCGCGATTACCAACCCGACCGGCTGCGCAGCGGTGCAATTATTGTTCAGGGCACCAGCGCCATGGCCAATCTGGTCAAACTGCTGCCGCAGTGGGATGACACATTGAATGTCAAAATCGTCTACGCTGCCAGCGCCGAGCTATTTCGCCTCCAACCTGCGGATTATCAACAGCAGGTGTTATCGCCCGCTGACCGGATCGACTCGACGGTGATCACCACCCAGGCGCGCACATTGATGCATGATTGGCTCTTCAGTCAAATATCAGCCGAATATGCCCTGTCATCGGACTGGGACAACCGCTGGCGCACGGGCGGCATCTTGGACGAGGTGATTGAAGAGGCCCGCCTCTCTCCTGGATGGATTCTCAAAGGCATCCAGCGCTTCGTGCAGGACCGCCCGCAGCGATTGGGGCGCATGCAGGCTGACCTGGATGCCGCCCTCCAGCGTTGACGGTTGGTTTCAAGGTTTGAGCAGCACCTTCATCCCGATGTGGCTCTTGACCAGTTTATCACCGCGGGGATACTCCTCCAGCGGCTCGATTTCCATCGCGTGCAGTCGGGTTATTCTTTGGCAAGCGCTCTCATGGTTGCCATCCCATACTCGGGGTAATCAAACGTGGATAACATTATAATAATTCAACCCTGAAAACCAGTGCGCATCAAAGGATACCCTCATGATAATCATCGATTCCCACCTTGACCTGGCCTGGAATGCCGTTCTGGGCAATCGCGACCTGAGCGTGCCAGCGCTCGAACAGCGCAGCCGCGAAAATAGCGCGGCGGGCAACGGCGCTGGCGGCGGCACGGTCGCCTTTCCCGAACTGCGCCGGGCCCGCATGGCGGTCTGTTTCGCCACGCTGCTGGCGCGCTGCACCGGCGCACCGGTTCCGCTGCTGGATTATCATTCACCTGCCCAGGCTTACGGCTCTGCGCAGGGACAACTGTCCTATTACCGGGCAGTGGAACGCCAGGGAATCATCCGCATCCTCACCAACCTTGCAAGCCTCATCGCTCATATCGGCGAGTGGCAAGCCTGGGAGCAGGATGCCCGACCGGAAACCTGCCCACCGTTGGGTTTTGTGCTGGCGATGGAATCCGCGGATCCCATCCTTGCGCCAGAGGATTTGGTTGGCTGGGTTGCGCAGGGCATTCGCATCATCGGACCAGCCCACTACGGCCCGGGACGTTATGCCGGAGGCACTGGCACCGAGTTGGGCATCAGCCAGCCCGGGCGCCGGCTGCTGACCGAAATGCAGCGCCTGGGTGTGATCCTGGACCTGACCCACTGCTCCGACACAGCTTTCTGGCAGGCGTTAGGGATGTATGACGGGCCTGTGCTGGCCAGCCATAACAATTGCCGCGCGCTGGTCCCCCATCAACGCCAGTTCAGCGATGAACAAATCTGCGCCATCGTCCAGCGCGGCGGGGTGGTCGGCGCAGCATTGGACGATTGGATGCTGATGCCCGGCTGGGTCAACGGGCAGAGCAGCAATCAGGGCACCACCCTGGACAAGGTTGCCGAACACATCGACCATGTCTGCCAACTGGCCGGCAGCAGCCGGCATGCCGCCATCGGCTCAGACCTGGATGGGTTGTTCGGCCGCGAGCAATGTCCCGCCGACCTGGAAACCATCGCGGATCTCCAACTGTTGGCCGCCATCTTCGCCAGACGAGGATACAGCGCAGAGGATGTTCAGAATGTCATGCACGCCAACTGGCTGAGGCTGCTGACCTCAGCCTGGAAATAGCCAACCATTTTTTGATTCAGGCTAATCAATCAAGCCCGTTCGCTCGATACTTTCCACAAAGTAGCGCTGGGTGAACAGGTAAAGGATCACCAGGGGAAGGATGACCAACAGCGTGGCAGCCATGATCGTCCCGGTGCCCCACATCCCGCGCAGCTGGTAATTGGACAGGGCTGCCTCAACGATGGACAAGCGCTGCGGTAGGAAGAAATTCTCGGGTTTGCTCAGGTAGATGGAGGGTTCCAGCGTGTCGTTCCAATGCCACACGAAGGAGAAGAGGAAGACCACCAGAATGGCAGGTTGAGCCAGCGGCAGCATCACCTTGAAGAAGATGCGCAAGGGGCCCGCGCCGTCGATCATAGCCGCATCTTCCAGCTCCCAGGGCAGACCCTTAAAGAACTGCCGGTAGATGAAAATAAACAACGCTCCGCGCAGCCCCAACGCCATGGCGGAAGGCACGATGAACGGCCAGTAGGTTTCCAGCCATTTTAACTGCGAGACCAACAAAAATTGCTGAATGATGACCGCGTGGGGTGGCACGATCATCACAAACAGCACCAGCAAGAATAACTTGTCCCGCCCTGGGAAGCGGAAGCGGGCAAATCCATAGCCCACGATCGCGCAGGATAACGTCTGCAGAACGGCGCTGACTGCTGAAACCAGGATGGTGTTGCGAAACGATAACAGATACTCCAACGCGCGTACCGCCCAGTAGTAATTTTCCCATGCCCAGCGGCGCGGCAGCCAGATGACGGTCGGGTCATACAGGTCCATGATGTTCATCAGCGAGGTCGAAATCAGGCGCAGCATCGGCACCACGAAGATGAAAGCCACGTCGGTCAACAGCAGCAGGATCACCGCCTTCTGGATGGTCCTGCGGAAATTCACGCTTTTGTACCAACTCACTCGGTCTGCGCGGGCCAGTTTCATCGCTCACCTCGGTAAAAGGTCACCCGGCTCACAATCACGAAGATGATGATCACCAGAATAAATATCAGAATGAAGTAGATATTGCCCAGAGCCGACGGATAACCCAGGCGCATGGTACTGGAACTGAAGGTGATGACCCGGATATAGCGCAGCACCAGGTTGAAATAATCCGTAAATGAATCGATGATGGTGTAAATGATATTAATCAGCATCACCGGCGAGAGCATCGGCAGGGTGATCTTCCAGAATGTCGCCCAGGCTGACGCGCCGTCCACCTGAGCCACCTCGTACAGCGAGGGATCAATGCTTTTCAGACCAGCGATGAATATCAGGATTTGCACTCCCGATCGCCATAGAACAAACACCGACCGGTTGAGAAAGCTCATGAACATTGGCGTTCGGTCGCCGAGATACACCAGCAGGAATTCCTGGGCGTCCTGTCCGCGGAAAAGCACCAGTTGGTTGCCCAACTGGTCGAACATGCGCCCCACCACCACGGCTGAGCCAATCACCACCGGCAGGAAAAAGACAGCCCGGAACAATAGATTGCCCGGCACATTCTGCATCGAAAGCAGGCCCACCGCCAGCGCAAATGCCAGAATAAACGGCACATCAATCACCAGGTTGCGGAAGGTTTGCAGAAGATAAGGCACGAACTCAATGTCCACCGAGAAGGCCTCGATATAATTGCCAATTCCGATGAAGGAATATGACTTTTCGCGGAAGGTATTTAATTCGGCGTTGGTCAGGCTCAAAGCAAAGTTGCGGATCAACGGCAGAAGGAAAAAGATGATCAACCCCACAATCCAGAGCGCAATGAAAACATAGCCTGTCATCGCATGACGCTGTCGAAGGGTAAGGCGCATGGTCAGTCTCCCTTTACAACTATAAAGTCTAACGCTGGCACGCTTAATGATCCGTCCACATAGGGCTCCTCGCGGTAGTTAATGATGACACGGCTGCCATCTTCATAGGTCACCTGGTTGACAAAGGCGGCCAATCGCTGATGATCGACGATAAATTGGTTTTGCAGCGAAGCCAAGAGAAGCATGTCCTGATACTGTCGGATGATCTCATCCCGCCAAAAGGACACTTCGGAGCTCCAGATCTGATTCATATTCGTGCGGAAGAGCTTGGCGGAACTCTCTCTTGAGAGGGCAAAGGAGGGCGTCGCGCCCAACTCCACTCCGCGCAGGAAAGTGCGTCGTCCATCATTCTTCAGGTTATAGGGTGGGCTGGTATAAACCACCAGGCCGTGAATGGCAATATGATAGAACGGCACGGTTTCATCAAACAGGTCGTAATGCGTGCTGTCCATCGTCACGAAGTCCAGGCGGTCGGCATATGGAACGGCATAAGTGTTGCTGCCGCTCAACGCAACGGCGCCCATATGATCACGTGAAAGGGCTGCGATCTGCATCCAGCTGGCGGCAAATTGCTCGCGGCTGAGCGGGTACTGGTTGTTTTTATCCGGCAGCGTCAGTCCTGCCAGGTTGTCAATCGCCAGTCCGTCCGCCCCATATTGGGCTATTTTGGGAATATCGGTGACCGCAAAACGCCGGTAAGCAACCTGAGGGTTAAGGAAATAGCCGCTGTCGGCATTGCCCACCGGCAAACCGTCCACCCCGCGCATGGCATCCAGGTATGGAAAGATATGGGTTGATCCCGGCGCAACCCTGAAATACTCATCGTTGAGGAACAATCGGTAACCGCGGGCTTTCAGGTTGGCAGCCAATTTCTTCAGCCCATCACCTCCCCCGAAATCCTTTTCCACCGGTAATCGAACAGGATATTTATTCCCCACCCCACCGCGATTCCAATTGTAGAGGGTCACATCCGCCCGCTCGATGCCCGCCGCCCGGAAATCCTGCATGATGCGGTCCACATCATCAAAGGTGGTCAAAACAATCATATCGCGCAGAAACCAGGTGGTCCGTTCGGTACCCAGCACAAAAGCCAGGTTGATCAATGGCTCTTTCTCCGTGATTCTCTTTGCATCCCGCTCTTCCATCAGAAATTGGCGGTACCGCGAAGCCATTCCCACATAATTGGCATCCTTCTCGGTGAGGAACTGGAACACCACGCGGCTGTCCACATTGGTGCGATCTGGTTGATAAAGCCAGGTCGGCTGTCCGCCAGTCAGCGAAAAGCGCCCCTGCCGGCGATAAGTAAATTCGACCCAGACGTGGTTGTACGGCACCCCCTTACCGGCGCGCGCCAGCGACAGGATCGAGTCAAAATCACCGTGGTCGATGATGCTGACAAAACCGGCCTTGCCGCGCACCAGTCCAAAAACAGGCATCACCTGTTGTTCGCTGTAAGTGTTGGTCACCGTAGACAGCTCGCCCGTGCCGTAGATGGTGTTGGAAATTTTTTGCACCGCTTCCGGGTGCGGCGAGGTGAAGCGCATCAAAGCGCCGCTGCCGTCAGGATAAAAGATAAAACCTTCTTCGCCGTCTGGCACCGCGCCAAAGAATGACAGCACCTCAATTTTGACCACCCGGTTAGTTTCGTTTTCGATAATGCCTTGATCCGGTAGCAGCACCTGCAGCGCATCATCCTGCAAGGTCAGTATGGCAGTGAAGCCCAGGCTGAGGTCGGAATAGGAGTAATTGATCTTTATCCCTTGAACGACCGGTTGGAGGGTGAAAGAAGACCTTTCAGGCTTGGCAAGCTTGATTTGATTGCGCTCCTGGTCCACATAACTGAGCAAAAACGGGATTTCAATCTGCCGTTTCCACAAGTTGGTCACCGCGCTGTTTTCCTGCAGACCTTCCGGGCTGCTGCGCCAAATCACGCCGTTGCGTTTATCCTCGACCAGCACCGCCGAAGTGGCCTGGTTGATATACAATCCCAGCAGTTCATTTTCAGCCGCCAAAGTGTATTCGACCGGTGCCGCGGCGCTGCGCCGCGAAGCATCCGGGAACGAATCCACCTCAGCCGGTATTTCCAGGGGGGTATTAATTTGCGGGGTGGTGTTATCTGAGAGGTATGTAGAAACCTGGCGGCTGCCTGCGCATCCGCTCATAGCCAGCAGCATCCCGACCAGCGTGACCAGGCTTGCAAGGCGAATCATGATTCCTTTAGGTGATTTCATCCAGTTAATACAACCTTACATAAATTTCAAGCGCGACGGAAGCAATAAAACGGAAAATTTCGGCGGTCAGTGCATACACCAGACCAGACAGAATCCAGATGGCGACAATCCCCACCAACGAAAGGGCTGTGACCAACACCGCCTTGCCAAAATCAAAGGCATGCTCATCTCGCACCACCTGGAAGAAATTCCAGGCCGTCCAGGCAGAAATGGCAAACCACAACAAGTCGAACATAGCCTGCTCGTTGAGGGTCAGAACATGGGTCAGCAGGTTCACCGGGATTGGGAAGACAATCATCGGCCACAGCGCCCAAGCGCTGGCGATCACAATTTTGCGGAAGGTAGCCTCTCCATAAAATATTTCACCCACCCAGAAAGCGGCAATGCACCAGGTGACCCACGGAAGCAAGATCTTGCCGCCCTCAAAGAGCAATCGAATCTGATCCGGGCGCATTTCCCAAAAGTGGAAGTTGAGCGAAGAAAGGCTGATCAGACGCACAAAAATGGTGAGCAGTACCAGAACCGGAACCGCCCACAGTCCAGCCCGAACGTGCAAATTTTTGATCCAGGCCAGCAAACGGTTGAGCTGGTTGAGGATCGGGTTCCCGGCCAGACCTGCCACCGCCAGCGCCCCAACGACAACCAATCCCACCAAGATGAAGTTGTCGCGCATCCACAGGTAACGATATTCATAGAACGCCGCCGAATATCCGGCTTTATTTTCCGCGTAAAAATATTCCTGCATCGCCTCCCGGTAGCGTTTCTGACTCATCAGGGCTTTTCCCAGTCCCGAATGCGCCAGGGAGAAATTGGTATTGCGCTGGGCAATTTCCCCCCACAGTTTGGCCGCATTCCCATAATCGCCGTTGAAATATTCATGGCTGGCCTCATGGATCTGGCGGGTCAGATCCGTCGGGCGAAATACTTGAATGTCGCCACGCACCGCATCCAAGATATAAAGCAGACCCTGGCTGCCAGCCACGATGCTGTTCGGTTGCGAGAACATCCCCGCGCTGAGGCCCTTCCCGCCGAAAATGGTCAGCAGGTTGCCCGCCTGATCATATTGGTAGATGCGGTTATAGCGATACTCCAGCACCGAAACAATGCCCAAGTCATCCACAGCGATATCCACAAACGAGGGATGCACCGTGACCGGGACGGACATGCGCATGGCATCGTTCCAGGTCCACAGTGTGCTGGTTTCGCCAAACACCATGCCCTCTTTGCCCAGCAGCTTATCCCACAGCCGGCCTGCGCCGGTGCGCAAGCCCACCTCTCCATACACATTGCTGCCCACTGAGTTCAAGCGCTGAATTTGGTCTTTATCCAAAATGGGTGAAACCGCGTAGATAAAACCTTGAGAGTCGAGAAATAAATTATTGAGGGGCGCCGGCTGGATGCGCAGCATGCGCCGGCGCTGCTCTTTGGTTGCCAGGGCGCGCGCGATCAGGCGGCCCAGGTCAAATTTCAAAGGTGTGCGCCCAAAAAAACCACGGAAACGCTCGTTGGCATCGATCACCACCACCCCCAGGCTGGCCTCGCTGCCGGTGACCACGTAAATAAAGCCGCGCTTATCCACGGTGATCTTGCTCGGGGCGAAGTCCATGGTCACCAGGAATTCCGACTCGGGTTTAAAGTGTTCATCGATCAATTCACCCGCCGGGGTGAACACGGCCACACGCTTGTTGCCTTTATCGGCCACCCAGATATTGCCATCGTCATCAACGAACAGACCCATCGGTTCTTTCAGTCCAGCCTGCTCCCCTCCGATCTGATAGAGGTAACTGCCGTTCGCGTCCAGCACCACCACACGGTTGTTACCTGTATCAGCCACCAGCAGGTTGCCCGTCTTGCGATCGAGGAACAGGTCCTGGGGGATGATGAACGGACCACACGGCTGGTTTTCACCGGTGATCACGCTCATTTGGATGTAACCAGTTGGCGCAGGAATGCGCTTGCCGTCCTGGAGGGTGTAGCCGGGGATCAACGGCCCGTCGGCTTGTCCCGAAGGCACGCCTGATTCGGCGGCAGCCGGCGCAACCGCTCCGCCCAGCAGGCCCAGCATCATCAAGACAACCATGCTCAGCCGGAAGACGGGCGGCACCCGCAGCATGGCAGAATAGATTCTGAGGAAAATTTTTGCGCTCATGACTTGATTCCTGAATATGCCATTGTTTCCATCACGTAACGCTGCAGAAAAAGAAAGATGAACAATGTCGGCAAGGTGATCACCAAGCTGGCGGCTGCCACAGCCCCCCAGCGCGCCACCACGCCCGGCCCGCCGCCGAGCTGGCTCATCACCAGCGGCAGCGTTTTCATCTGCTCGCTGCGGGTGAAGATCAGCGGGGTGAAGAAATCATTCCAGGTGCTGATAAAGGAGAAAATGATCAGCGTGATCCACGCCGGTCGCACCAGCGGCATGATGATTTTCCAGAAGATGCGCCATTCGGTGGCGCCGTCCACTTTGGCCGCCTCAATCAACTCACTCGGCATCTGCTCCATGAATTGCTTCATCAGGAAGATGCCGTAAGCGCCGGCCAGGTTCGGGATGATCAAGCCAAAATAGGAGTCAATCATCCCCAGGCGGTCCACGATCAAGTAACGCGGAATCTGCGTCACCTCCGGCGCAAACATCAACGCCGAGACAATGACGGCAAAGAACAACTTAGCCCCGGGCATGCGCGGGTACTTGGCCAGCGGATAAGCCGCCAGGCTGCTGATGATCACCCCCAGGGTGACCGTCGCCGTCGCCACGAACAGGCTGTTGAAGAAGGTGCGCACAAACGGCACGGTCAGTGAATCCAACGTGATGAGCAGCTCAGCAAAATTGCGGATGGTGGGATGGCGCACGAAAAAGCGCGGCGGATAGAGGAACATCTCTTCCAGCGGTTTGAAAGCGGTCGAGATCATGTACACGATGGGCAGCATGGTGCCCAGCGCCAAAATGGTCATAAACACATATTCGCCGGGGGTTGCCTGGCGCTTGATCAGACGGATGAAAATGGAACGGCTGGTTCTTTGTGCTTGCATATATGTCTGCCCGGGTTAACTGCTAAACATTCGCATGGCTAAACGACCGAGGGTGAAGGTCATGATGAAAAGCACCACCGCCACCGCAGCCGCATAGCCCATTTCAAAATGGATAAAACCGTGCATGTACAGATGCGCCACAATGGTGTGCCCGGCATACAGCGGGCTGGGCACACCAGCCACCTGCGCGGCGATTTGAAACACAGCGAAAGAATTTACGATGGCCATCACCGCCCCAAACAACAACTGCGGGCGCATCACCGGCAGGGTGATGAACCAGACCTCCTGCAGCGGGGTCTGGATGCCATCCACCATTCCCGCCTCGTACAATTCAGCCGGTACGCTCTGCAAACCAGCCAGGAACACCAGGAAGCTGGTGCCCATGCTCATCCATAACGAGATGATGATGATTACCGGCAGGATGGTGGATTGCTCGGCCAGCCAGGCAACCGGCTCGGTGACCAATCCAATTTCTATGAGCAGATAGTTCAGCACCCCGTAGCGGTCATTGGCGAACAGGTACAACCAGATCACCGACATGGCGATGGCGCTGGTGATGGAAGGCGCATAAAATGCCAGCGTGTACGCCTGGCGGAACTTCAAGCGGTTGATAAACCAAGCCAGGGAAAATGATATGAGGTATCCCAGCGGACCGGTGATGAGCGAAAACAGCAGTGTGTTTTTCAGGGCGATGAGAAAAACATCATCCTCGAGGAACAGCAGGCGGTAATTGGAGATGCCAATCCAGCGCGGCGCTTCCAGCATGTTGTAATAGGTGAAGCTGAGGTAAACCGCCGTCACCACCGGAGCAACCACGAAGATGACGAATAAGATGATGAACGGCACCATGAACAGGTACAACACCTTGTATTGCCCCCACGCATATTTGATGGTTTGCCAGCTCAGACTAGGCGATGCTTGCATTCATCTTCTCCATCCTGGGTTATTGGCCTTCAACAAAGATGCCAAATTCTTCCTGCTTCTTGCGCAGCTCGCGGTTGATCTGCTTGATTGCCTCTTCCAGGGATTCGCGGCTGTTTGCGCCCTGCAGAACCACCTTGTTCCAAGCATTGTTGATATGTCGCGGCGTGTAATAACCGCCCAGCACCACCGGGCGCTCGCGGAACCAATGCCATTGCTCGGTGATGGCGACAATATCCGCCCGCGGCCAAGCCATGCCCTGCAGCGCATCCACGTTGGCCGTATTCCAGCGCGCTTCCACCCCCAGCAGAGCCTCCAGCTCAACGCCGTAGCGCAATTGAATTTCGGTGCTGGTCCACCACTTGGCAAATTCCCATGCCTCGCGCGGGTGTTCAGACTGCTTGAAGATCACAATTGCATCCCCCGAACCGCCGGTTGCGCGGTTGATGGTGCCGTCCTCCATACGCATGCCCGGGATCGGCGCCATTTGCCAGCGGCCCATCAACTCGCGAGCCGCCGTGGAGAGCAGCACATAGGTCCAATAATCCGCAATCCCAATCGGCATTTCACCCGTTTTGAAACGGTTGAAAAAGTTGGCGTACATGGGAACATGGTAATTGGTGTACAGCGCCGTCCACTCGCGAAAAGCGCTCAGACCTTGCGGTTGATCGAGTGCAGAAAGGAACCCGTCCGGGGTGTAATAATCGCCGCCCTGTTGGAAGAGGAAGGGGGTCATGCCTTCAGAGCCAGGTGGATAAAAGAAATCCATGCCGTTCTGCTGCAGCACCCACATCATATCGTACAGGTCATCCCAGGTCTGGGGCGGCTGTACATCCAGCGACTCGAGAATATCGGTGCGGTAGAACATCATACTGAAGTTCTGCGTTTCAGGAAGCGCGTACACCTGATCCTGATAGGTGTAGGGGATCAACGCTCCGGGACGGAAGCGGCCGACCGCTTCGTCGAAATCCTCAAACTGGCTCAAAGGTATCAACGCATTGCGGATGGCAAATTCGACCGGCAGATTGGGGTTAACCGCGCAGGCCACATCGGGCGCTTTGCCCGCGGTTGCCGCCAGGAGCAGAACGCTCATGTCGCCCGCCGAGAGCGAGCCGGGCGGGACAATGTGCAAATTCACCAATATGCCCGTCTGGGGCGTGAAGGTCTCTTCGATCAGCTCCTTCATGATCTTGCCCCATTCCATACCGCGCGCCATCCACACTTCAAGAATCACGGCATCTTTCTGCGCCTCTTCGTCATACACATTGCCAATGACCGTATACTGTTTGCGGAAGGAGGCCAGGAAATTGTAAACCGTCACCCCCAGCTCCTCCAGCACAGTGGCATGGCTGGGAGGCATCTCCTGCTCCGGCGAAGCGATGATGATGCTGTCGATTTCCAGGTCGCCTTCCTGCAAATCCAGCGTCCAAAAACCCAGCATGGATTGGGTTTCACTGAGCTGCACCAGCCGGTTGGGCACCGTGTCAGGCTTGTCGGCCATGTTGCGCAACTGCGAAGCCACCTCCAACAGCGTATCCTTGCTGGTCGGGCGGATCCCGGCAATCTGCTCCAGGCGGTTCGCCTCAAATTCCAGATTCTCCGCCATGTCCGTCAGTCGCGGCACCAGGTCGGGAATTTCTTTTTCAAGATTCCATTCCATTTGTGGGTCAGGCTGCGATCCGGTCAGCAGAATCACCTTGCGCGCCAGGTCAGACATCTCGCGAGTCGTGGCATCCACCACCCGCACCGTTTCAGCCTGCGGGCCCACCACTGAGCGCATCTCAATCACATGCTCGCCGGCAGTCAAAAAGAAAAGATACGGTTCGCCGGTCGCCGGATCCGACATGGTTTGGGTACGCCAGTTCCAGTCATAGCTGAAGGGCACCTCGCGCATTTCGTCAAAAGGAAACTTGCCGTCAATGGTGAAGGTGCGAAACACCGGCATGCGCGACCAGTCGCCCTGCCAGCGTTTAAATCCAATTTTGTATAACCCGCTCTCCGGCACACTGAAGCGCCAGGAACCGCTCTCCCCCGGTCGCCGCCAGCGCCAGCCGCCGAACACATTCAATTTAAAGTTCCCCTTGGCTTTCGGATTGGCTGCCGGATCGGGGCTGTAGTTGCGCGTCAGGGTGGGGGTGGATTTGTTTTCCGCCTCCTCGCCCTCAATGACCACCTTTATCCCACTGGTCACCGGGTATCCATTTTGCTGGTAAATTTGCTGTAACTCCGCATAGGTCGGTACCGCGGGCGGGGTGAACAGGCTGATGCGCGCGATGGCAATCGGTTCGCGGATCACCGCCATGCGCACGGTGTGTTTACCCGGTTCCAGATAAAACAGGTACGGTTCGCGGTACATCGCCTGGGCATCTTCGAAGATTTGGAAACGCCAAACCGGCGCCTCCACCTGCGAAGGGCGGATGTCATTGCCCTGGTTATCCTGATTGGGCGGGTGAGAATCCTTCCAGTTGCGGTCAAAAGCCAACCGCCGCGCTTCCAGGAAAGGATAGACGCCGTCTATCTTCAGGTCCCGCTGGATCGAAGCCCGTTTTCCGGGCAGTTGATAATATTCCCAGCCCAGGTTGTACAACCCCGCCACAGGCACGTCAAACGTCCACTCCACCCAACCCGTGCCATCGCCTTCGCCCCAGGCGAGGATCGGTCCCGCTTTTCCAGCCAGCTCATCCAGCCTGGTTAAGTCAGCATTGGATTGGTCTGAATAGGCAGTGCCGGGCAAGTCAATCTGAATATTCGGCGCCGGCGCATAATTTTTGGAGCGGTAATCCGCCAGCACGGCCGAATATTCCGGCTCAGGAGGGCGATAGCCCCACTGAGCCGGATTGGAGGCCAAGGGTTTTTGGTCAACGCCCGGCAGGGCTTGCGCAGAACCACTCAGCGGTACAGACTGCACACATACAAGGACGATCAGTGCTACCGATAAAATCTGCCGGCTCCAAACATTATGCTTGAGCCGCCATGAAAAAAAAGACTGCATACTTGCTAACCTTTAATACCAGAGATCACCACACCCTGGATAAACAGACGCTGGGCGACAAAGAACAACAGCAGACAGGGCAGCATGGTGACCGTCGCCGCGGCCATCATGCTGGTCACCTGGCGCGAATACATCGCCTGGAAGGATTGCAGACCAATTGACACCGTCCACTTGGTCTTATCCTGCAGGTAGATCAAAGGACCGAAGAAGTCATTCCACGCCCACAGGAAGTGGAAGATCGAGATGGTCGCCACCGCAGGCCAGGATTGCGGGATGATGATGTAGATCAGCGTTCCCAGTGGGCCGGCCCCGTCAATTTTGGCTGCATCGTCCATTTCCAGCGGGATGCTCATGAAAAATTGGCGCAGCAGGAACACATCCCACGCGTTGGCAAAGAAGGCCGGTACGATCAGGGGGTAGAAAGTGTTGTACCAGCCCATTTTTTGGAAAAGCACAAACTGCGGGATCAAAGTCACCTGCCCGGGCAGCATGATCGTGGACAGCAAGATCAGGAACATGACGTCAATCCACGGCGCGCGGAAACGGGCAAAACCATAAGCCACCAAAATGCACGAGATCAGCACACCGATGGTGGTGGTGACCACAATCAGCAGTGTGTTCCAGATGTATCTCACAAACGGCACCATGGTCATGGCTTTGGGAAAGTTCTCCCAGTGCAGGCGCACATCATACACCCGCTTACCTTCGATGACGGTCAGGGTATATTGTTCTGAGGGATTATCCGGATTGACGAAGATACCCTCTTTGCCTTGCTTCTTGTACAATGCCAACTCGCGCGGTTGACCCTCAACATCTGCAAAATGGTAAATAAAGCTTGGCCGCCCATCAATCGTCACCACGCGCGGATCCCTGGGGATCCACTGCGGCGGGAAGGAGGTGGAAGCATCATCGGTCTTGAGCGCAGTGGACATCATCCAGACCAGCGGCATCAACACCAGCACTGAACCCAGGCTCAATAAAAGCAGCGCCAGGAACTTACCAAAGGCTTTCTGAAATTTCTGACCACTAAAACGATGCGGATGGGTAGTTGCTGCCATGGGTCTCCTCCTACCTCTTTCTCAATTCGCCTTCGTAATACACCCAGGCCGAGGAACTGCGGAACACCACCAACGTCAGCACCAGGATGATCACAAACAGCACCCAGGCCAACGCCGACGCATACCCCAGACGTTGATAACGGAAAGCGTTATTGTACAAATAAAGGTTATAAAACAGCGTTGAGTCCACCGGGCCGCCCGAAGTCATCACATACACCGAAGTGAATATCTGGAAGGTGCTGATGATGCCTATGACCAGGTTGTAGAACAAAACCGGTGTGATCAACGGCAGAGTGATGTTGAAGAAAGATTGTGTTCGGTTGGCTCCATCAATCCAGGCGGCCTCGTAAAGCGTGGTCGGGATGCCCTGCAAGCCGGCCAGGTAAATGATCATCCCACCCCCCACCGACCACAGGCTCATGATCATCAGCGCAGGCAGCGCCCATTGCGGACTGGACAACCACCCCGGCCCCTTGATGCTGAGCATCCCCAGCAACCAGTTGAGAATTCCGAAACGCGGATTGAAGACATACGACCAAAGCACTGCCACCGCCACACCCGAAACCACCGAGGGTGTGTAATACAGCGTGCGCCAAACGGTGATGCCGGGGACATTAGCGTTCAACAGCAACGCCAGCAGCAATCCCACAACCAAGCCTACCGGGATAGCCACCACCGCATAGGTCAGGGTCAC
>CAZCBJ010000002.1:0-1477 GCA_964496705.1 uncultured Anaerolineaceae bacterium
GCTCGATGAGGATGGTCTCGCCTTTGAGGCGAACCTCCACCCGTTTATCCCGCTGGGAACTACCGAGGCTAATGCTGATGGCGTGTTTCATAGGAGTGGGCCCGGAAGGATTCGAACCTTCGACCAAGCGGTTATGAGCCGCGCGCTCTGCCGCTGAGCTACGGGCCCAGGCGCAATTCGATTATATCACGGTGTATATCACCGGATACATGCTTTCAGTCGCGGTAGACTCCACGGCGGATCAACTCAAAGTAGGTTTCGACCTCTGTGAACATGCGCTCCACCAGCGCAAGCGATTCCGCAGGTTCCAGCCGCTGCAGTACGGGGGTATAGCGGGCAAACAGGCCTTCCAATACCAACTGGACCAACGCGATCACCTTGTCCACGTCAACGCCATCTTTGAATTTCGCCCGGTCCAATCCCTGGCTCAAACGCTGAGCGCTGGCAGACGTTTGGCTGTTAAAGCGCTGCATCAGCTCGGCTTTGATCTCTTCCGGGGCGTTGAGGAAGGCGTTGTAAAAAAGACTGTAAATGAGCGGCTGGCGCAAGGCCAGCGTCATGCGCGCCCGTCCCAGGCTAAGCAGGCGCTCGAACAGGTCGGCGGGGAGGTCGGCGGTCAACGCCTGGCTCTCGCGGGTGTACTCTTTCACAGCATGGTCGATGATGTAGAAAAACAAGCCTTTCTTGCTGCCAAAGAAAAAGAACAGGGTGCCCTTGGGGATGCCGGCCTGTTGGACGATTTGATTGGTGGAGGCCTGTTCGTAACCTTTGCGAGCGAATTCTTCCATGCAGACCTGCAGGATGCGCTGCTGTTCGGCGGGGGGGATTCGCTCAAAGTTCTCGTACATCGGTCTTACCCAAGCCGGTAGTGTAGCGTCCACTGGGTGCGGGTGAACAAAGTGCTGTGGCGGAAGATGCGCAGCCAGCCCAGCTTGGGGTGGTTACTTTCAAAATAGCTCCACTCGTCCAGGAGTTGGATGTGCGGCTGCCAGCTTTCCAGCGCGCGCCCGTCTGGGATGCCGAATTGAAAATTGGCATCCGCGCCAATCTTGCCCGCCCGGCGCAATTTTCCGCGCAGCATCTTTTTCATCATCGGACTGAGCCAGCGTTGGTTGACCATCTCGCAGACCAGCTCGCTGCCCAGGAAGCGCGCCTGCAGCTCCAGCACCAATTCCTTGACTTTATGCGGCTCAAGATACATAAAAACGCCCTCGGCCAGGAAAATCACCGGGCGCTTGCCCTGTGCCTGGACGGTATCCATCCATCCGGTATCAAAGACGGATACGGCCAGCATGCGGTAGCGGTCGGTTTCGGTGTAGAAATGCCGTTTCAATTCGATCACCTCGGGCAGGTCCAGATCGAAGAACAGCAAACTGCCGTTGTCAATCCGTTCGAAGCGCGAGTCCATCCCGCAGCCGATGTTGACGATGATCCCGTCCGGGTGGTGCACGCCGCGCGGCAGGTCGGCAACGTTGGT
>CAZCBJ010000002.1:1487-57664 GCA_964496705.1 uncultured Anaerolineaceae bacterium
ATCCCGTCCGGGTGTTGGGTGATAAAAGCTTCCGCATATTCATCGAATTTCTTGGCGCGCAGGGCGATATGCACAATCAGGTCTGGGCGGACCCTCCCCTGGCTGAGCGCGCGCAGCATTGGGCTTTCCGAGGTGGCCAGCAGCGGATTCAACCTGCGCGTAACTTGCACGGCTTTTTCATCCTGCAGGATGGGGTCTTGTGATTGAGATTCCAGCGCGTGGCAATAAAAGGTGAGGAGGCAGGTTTCGGCTATGTGCGACAGGCGCGGCGACAGCGTGAGTAAATTTTCTTTCAGGTCTGACATTGTTTATTCCCTTTCTGTTACTGACCACATGGTCAGTAATCAGTATACGCCGTTAGCAGACTTTGTCAAGCCCCTTTTTTGAGTGGAGGATGGCAGATTTCCCCGAAACAGTCCTCCACTGTCTGCTGCTGCGAACATCCAAAAAGCCAATTCTAAACCTGCCAACGCGTCGCGGCGATAAAACGCTCCTCTTCCGGCCGGGTGTGGAAGTAGTAAGCGCTGACCAGCATCCCATCCGGCATGACGACGCTGCGTGGATAACCCAGGTCCGTCCCACCCCCGTCAGCGCGAAGCATGATCTCATCTCCCCATGTCTTGCCCTGGTCTGCGCTCAGTCGGGCGCGGATGCCGAAGGGCGGTTTACGCACCCCGTAGATCAGCGCCAGGCGTCCATCCGCAAGACAAGCCAGGCTGGGCGGGTTGCCGCCGGTTCCCGTGTCTGGGACAGGGCGGGCAAGGTAATGAAAGCTGTGTCCATCGTCCTCGGACCGGTACAGGTCAATCCAACCCGGCTGGCTGAACCCGCCGCGCGCCCAGCCGCGGACTGCGCTCAGGATGCTGCCGTCCGGCAGGCGCTGACTGGAGGGCATGATATGGTGTTGGGTTTCCGAGCGGCAGACCCACGCTTCCAGCGCAAAATTGAGCCCGCCGTCGCGGGTGCGGGCGCAGATCACCCCGCCGCCTTCTTCGCCGTCCTGTCGCGAAACGGTCAGAAACAGGGTCAGGTCTTGCGGCCCGTTAACCAGGTAATCGGTGCGCGCCTCAATCCCGGGCAGCCCGAAATCAGGCAGGCAGTAGGGGCCCTGCCAGGTGAGGGCGCGGTCATGGGTGATATAAAACCAGGATTGCGTGCCGGTTCCCAGCCCGGTGCGCGCGCAAAGCAGCCCAAACCCTTCACTAATAAAACTTAACTGACCGGGGCAGACGGCAGGCAGCGGCGGCTTGCCCAGCTCAATGGCGCGGCTTATCGAGAGTGAATGGACGACATGCTCGTCCGCTGAAAACGCCCTGCCTCCGGGTGAGGGGAAAAAGGCATCTTCCACCTGCCAGTGAACGCCGCCGTCGAAGCTGCGAGCCTGCAACACCTGAAAAGTTTTGCGCGAGTTACAGGCGTGAAAACCTGGCCTGAGTTGGAATTCGGCGGTGACGAACACCAACACAATTTCACTGCCCCAGGCCCACAATCCGTAATTCGCCGGCCACCCGGCGAAACGCCCCGCCTGTTGGTAAACCAGGCAGTGTTCCACCCGGTTCATCTTCTGCGATATTCGAACCAGTCAAAATCAGCCGGGGCGTGGTTGGGCTGACCGTTGCCGCTGGCAAACAAACCAATATACACGCCCGTCCAGGCGTTGCCGGGGTCGGCAATTTCAGAGCAGATCAGGCGGCATAATCCGCTGGCCAGGGTGGCCTGTTCGCTCTGGGTCTGATAACGGAACGTGTAGGTTTGTCCGTCCGAGCTAATCTCCAGCCGCAGTGGATTGTCATCCACTGGAGCGGAGTAAATTTCCTCAAACATGTCGCCCACCTGTTTCATCACTGCCACGCAGCGCCGCCCGTTGTGCATCGTGATAACCAGGTCATAATGGAACTGATTATTCATCAGTACGGTCATACCGGCTTGCTCGTTGGGCGACTGCGGCACAAAATCCACCAGGGAGGAGGCAGAAAAATCGAACGCGTCCTGGCGGCGCCCGAGGAAGGCGGGTGAAGCCGTGTCGTACAGGGCAACCGGCGATCCGTACAGCCTCAGCCAGCCCGGCCGCTGGCTCAACGACCAATCCGTCTCATGCGGGTTGCGCAGGAAATTCCACTCAAAGTCCAGGCTGGGGGAGTCAAAATCGTCGTGAAATGGTCGGACGGATGACTGGGCTGGCAGCAGGCTGCTCTCGAAGCTCTCCGGCATGCGCCCATTGCCGTTGACCAGCGGCCAGCCGTCGGCTGTCCAGGTCAGCGGAGCGAGGAATGTTTCCCGCCCCAGGATGGTGGCGTTGTTGTACTGGCGGTGGCGGGTGCCCAGGCAGAATATCCACCAGTTGCCCAGGTGATCCTCCACCAGTTCGGCATGACCCAGGTCGCGGATGGGACCGTGAGCCTGGTCGCGGTGGGTGAGGATCGGGTTGTGCGGGCAGGGGTCAAACGGTCCCCAGGGATTGTCGGCGCGGCCGATCACCTCGCAATGCCCGAAGCGGCTGCCGCCTTCAGCCGCCATGAGGTAATACCGTCCGTCAATTTTATACAGGTGAGGACCTTCGATGTCGCTGCAGATAAATCCGCTGGTCAGCAGGCGCGGCGCATGCTTGAGCTGCCCACTGCGCATGTCAATCTCCGCCTGGACGATGCCCACTGTTCCGCGCCGGGTGTAATAGACTTTGCCGTCATCGTCGAAGAACAGCGAGGGATCGAAAACGTCGGCATCCACCCAGACAGGTTCCGACCACGCTTCGGCCGGGTCGCTGGCGGTGACATAAAAATTGCCCTTCCCGCCCACGTTGGTGGTGATCATGTAGAACCTGTCCTGGTGGAAGCGGATGGTTGGGGCAAAAATGCCCAGAGAAGCCGGGCGACCCTCCAGGTCCAGTTGGCTGGTGCGGGTGAGGCAATGGCCGATTTGGCGCCAATTGACCAGGTCGCGGCTGTGATATATGGGCACGCCGGGAAAGTATTCGAAGCTGGAGGTCACCAGGTAATAGTCCTCTCCCACGCGGCAAAGGCTGGGGTCGGGGTGAAAGCCAGGCAGGATGGGATTGTGGATGAGTGACATATGCGCTCCATACGGGATATGCAACCGCACAAGGCAGGTGGCTGATCCTGATCATGCTGATGAACTGCTTCGGTTATACGGGGATTTCCGCATACTATATCATGAATGAGAAAAAAGCGGGGTAAAATTAGGTCGCCGTTCGTTTTGGATTGCATTTCACCGGTTCAATAACCTTAAACCGCTTAAAACGGTACGAATACCCAACGTGAAAATCACAAACCACGTTCTTCGATGAAAATCATTGTTGATTCTTCCCTTTGCCGCGATTGCCAGGCCTGTATGCTGGCTTGCTCCTTGTTTCATGAGGGGGTGAGCAATCCCACCCTTTCACGCGTAGGGGTTGTCAAAAACATGGAGCAGTATTCTTTTCGCATCGATGTTTGCCAGATGTGCACCCAACCGGACTGCCTGGCAGCCTGTCCTTCCGGGGCGTTGGTGATGGATGAGCGCGGGGTGGTGCAATTCGTCTACGATGATTGCCTGATCTGCGGACTTTGCGCGGATTCCTGTCCTCATAACGCCATTTTCTTCGATCCCCTGACTGACCGTTATATGAAGTGTGACCTGTGCGCAGGACGGGTGCAGGGACCTTTGTGCGTTGAACTGTGCCCGGTGGGCGCCTTGACGCTGGAGGAGGTTTGACGTGCCCTGCGGATGGATGGGAAAGATTCTGGAGGTTGACCTTTCGATGGGGAAGGTCGGCACCCGCGACAGCCTGCCCTACATCGAAAAGACGCTGGGCGAACGGGTGCTGGCATCGCAGATTGCCTGGGATGAATTGCCGCAGGGCATCGACGCCTTTGATTCGCGCAACCTGATCATCATCGCCACCGGTCCGCTGACCGGCAAGCTGGTGGACACGATGGGTTTCTTGCGCCTGATGGACGATTACTGCGCTGCTCGCAACTGGGACCTGTGCACCGGTTGGCCGACCACCCAGGCTATGATTTATCTCGATATGCAGGAAAATCTGCCTGCATTGGAGCGATTATCCTGACACACCTGGAGGAAGTATGATCACGATTGCCTTATTTGGTGCAGCAGGGAAAATGGGCGGACGCATCTCGCACCGACTGCGCGAAGCGCAGCAATATCGCACGCTGTATGTTGAATCCGGCGAGGCTGGCATCCAACGCCTGCGCGAACGCGGCGACATGCCGGCTGATCCGAGGGAGGCGGCGTGCAGTGCGGATGTGGTGATATTGTCTGTCCCGGACAAACTGCTGGGCAAGTTATCCCATGAGGTGGTGCCGTTGCTCAAACCCGGGGCGATGGTCATCTGCCTGGATCCGGCTGCGCCGTTTGGCGGTGAGCTGGCTGAGCGGGCTGACATCACCTATTACATCACGCATCCCTGCCATCCGCCGGTGGTCAACGATGAAACCGACCCCGAAGCGCGCATGGATTTCTTTGGCGCGATCAAAGCCAAGCAGCATGTAGTCTGCGCGTTGATGCAAGGTCCCGAGGAGGATTATGCCCGTGGGGAAGAGATTGTGCGGGTGATCTTTGCGCCGGTGATGACTGCCCATCGAGTGACCGTGGAGCAGATGGCCATCCTGGAACCCGCGCTCTCTGAAACGGTGGTGCTGACCTGCATGGTGATCATGACCGAAGCGATTGAGGAGGCGGTCAAACGCGGGGTGCCGCCGCAGGCGGCGCGTGATTTTGTGCTGGGACATATGAATGTCAATATTGGCATCCTTTTCGGCTACATCGATGCGCAATTGTCGGACGGCGCGAAGATGGCCGTCTCACGCGCCCGAACGCGGCTGTTTCAGCCGGATTGGAAGGCGGTCTTTGATCCGGAGCATGTGATGGCTGAGGTGAAGGCTATCACCCAGGCGATAAACGTAAATAGAGGCTAAGCCATGTTCAAAAAGTTGACCTTTCCCCTACGTGTGCTGGGAGGCGGTTTCCTGGTCTTCAGCGGTGTCCTGATCTGCGCGGCCGGATTGCAGAGCGCGGAATTGGAAACCACCTTAGGACCGCGCTGGGAAATTGTATTAATTGGAATTGAATTTTTACTGGCAGGCGCGTACACCCTGTGGATGAAGGGGTGGCCGCGCCTGCCCGGGCTGATCCTGGCGGTGGCATTCTGGGTGGGTCTGGCGGTGTTGATTAACTGGAGCGCGTTTGGGCCTGGCGAGCACGTACTCACCCGCAATAATCCGTCTGCCGGATCGTTTGGCACACTGGCATTGGTTTGGGATATACTTATTGTATGGTTTCTTTTTAAGACCATTCGAGGCTATTTCTGACGTTTCCAATTGAATAGGTGGTGCGTATGGCACAGACTGATGATCTTTTCGCGCAGGCCTTAAAGGCTTACGAGCAGGGGGATTATCAGCTTGTAAAATCAGCCCTTCACCGGCTGTTGTCTATCAATGTTCGCCATAAAGAAGCCTGGCGCCTGCTTTACCGCTGCAGCGGGGAAAGCGGGGATTTCCAATCTTTCGTCACCGATTATGTGCGCAGGTATTTTCCCCACCTGCTGCCCCGCGGTCCGGCACAGGGCCTGGAGGGCGAAACTTTGCCTTCACCTGCGGCGCCGGTGGAAAAGTTGCAGACTGAGCCCGCCGCTGCGCCTCCGCCTGAGCCTGCCGCGGCGATTGCGGCAGCGCCTCAAACAGCACCCTTTACGTACACCGAATATGATGAGTGGGCAGAGATGCCTGCCACTGCTGCGCAGGCGGCTGCGCTGGTGGAATGGGGAGAACCGCCTGCTTTCCTGGTTTCCTCATGTTATCCATTCGATGTGAAATTGGTCTCCGGCTCAGCGCAAGAGATGGTGTATGGCTTGTATCATGGCAGCCAGCGCTTTGTGGATGTGCGCATCCTGCTCAACCGACGGCAGTATTTTATATGCTTCCAGGAAAAGCCGGTTTACAGCCTGGAGGTGACCGAAGCCAGGCAGATCGCATGGTACGGCTCGGTGGATGCACTGCGTTATCTCAAGCTACCGCGCGAGGTGGAACTGGGTACCAGCTTCTTTGACGGGCAATACACTCACCTGATTCCTCACTCGCAGCTCAAGATTGAAAAGTTCTTGCTGGCGTTGAGTGGTGAAAAGGAATCCTTCACAATTGTCTCGCAAGATACAGCCAACCTGCCCGTGCAGGCAAGCCTGCTCATCCAGCACACGCGCACCTTCCTGGGACGCAACGACCAGTACTGGTTAACCGTGGAGAGGGATACCGGTCTGCGGCGTTATGATGACCCGTTGGAAGAACTGCTCTTCCTCGAATTGGTTCGCCAGGCTGTGATAAAATACAACACGCTCCCGCCGGACAAACTTTTACCTTAACATGGATGTACGTATGAACTATTGGAAAACGCACCTCATCCGCCTGCGCGCCATCGAACCCGAGGATGCCCGCATTTTCTATGAATGGAACCAGGACAGCGAAATGGCGCGCAACCTGGATTTCGTCTGGCCGCCGGGTTCATTCGAAGCTCAAAAGCAGTGGGCGGAGAAGGAATCAACCACCCGACGTGAAGATGACAGTCTGTTCCTGGTGATAGAAAATATGGCCGGACAGGTGGTGGGGATGATCAGCACGCATCATTGCGACCGCCGCTCTGGAACCTTCAGCTACGGGGTGGGAATCCTTTCGGAACACAAGCGCAAGGGTTATGCGCGCGAAGCCATCCTGCTGGTACTGCGTTATTACTTTGGAGAATTGCGCTATCAAAAGGTAACGGTGGACATCCATGCCAATAACCCAGATTCAGTCATCCTGCATGAAAAACTGGGCTTCCAGCCGGAAGGGCGACTTCGCCGCATGTTCTTCTCCCAGGGCGAATATCACGATAGCTTTTATTTTGGGTTGACCGCCGAGGAATTCACCCAAAAATATCTTGCGTGATTGCACCCGCCCAGCCGTTAATCATCCGCAATCCCATTCTTGAACTGCTTGTCATGCAGAGTCTTATATAACCCGCCCCTGGCGAGCAACTCGGCGTGGCTGCCCTCTTCGATGATGCGTCCGTCATCGATGACGCAAATGCGGTCGGCGTTCTTGATGGTGCTCAATCGATGGGCGATGATCACCGCGCTGCGCCCGGTCAGTAAACGCTCAAGGGCTTGCTGGATGAGGGCTTCGCTGACCGTGTCGATGTTGGCTGTGGCTTCGTCCAGAATCAGGATGCGCGGGTCGGTGAGCACGGCGCGGGCGATGCACACCAACTGGCGCTGACCGAAAGAAAGGTTGGCGGCATTCTCCAGGATGATCGTGTCATAGCCTTCTGGCAAGCCGCTGATAAAGTCATGGGCGTTGGCCATGTGGGCGGCTGCCTGCACCTGTTCGTCGCTGGCAGTGGGATCGCCAAAGCGTATATTTTCGGCGATGGTGCCAGCGAACAGGAACGAATCCTGCGGCACGATGCCCACCTGACGGTGCAGTGAACGTTGGCGCACGCTGCGCACGTTGATGTCATCAATCAATACATCGCCTTGAGTGGCCTCGTAAAATCGGCCGATCAGGTTGGCTACGGTGCTTTTGCCAGCGCCGGTGGGGCCGACCAGGGCGATATGCTCGCCGGGCTGGATGAGCAGGTTGACCTCGTGCAGCACCTCAGGCGTATTCTCGCGGTAGCGGAAGGAGACCCGGCGCAGCTCAACCTTGCCGCGGATGACCGGCATGTCCACCGCGTCGGGTTGGTCAACCACATCGCTGCGCGTGTCCAATAGTTTGAGCACCTGTTCGCCGCCAGCCATGGCGGACTGCATGGTGGTGTAAAGCCGGCTCAGTTCCTGGATGGGCTGGAAGAAACGCGAAACGTAGGAGAGGAAGGCTACCAACACACCCACCGTCACGCCGCCGGCAAGCACCTCTCGCCCCCCCGTCCACAACACAACCGCGATGGCCAGCATGCTCAGGAATTCAATGGCCGGCAGGAAGATGAACGACAGCGACATGGCGTTGATGTGCGCGTCACGGTTGGCCTGGTTCACTTTGTTAAAGCGCTCCTGGGTCATATCTTCCTGGGCAAAGGCTTGAATCACACGCACTCCGGCGATATCCTCAGCCAGATTGCCCACCACCGCAGCCACGCTGGAGCGGGTCTGGCGGAAGGCGTTCTGAGCGCGTTGGGCGAAGAGCACTGTTGCCAGCACCATCAGCGGCAGCACCAGCAGCGCGTACAGGGCCAGTTTGGCTGACATGGAAAACATGATGGTGATGATCCCGGCCAGGATAAAAGCATCGCTGATGAAGGTGATCCAGCCCTGCGAGAGCAGCTCATTGATCACCGCCACATCGTTGATCACCCGCGAGACGGTCACGCCGACAATGTGGGTGTCGTGATAAGAGAGTGACAGCTTTTCGAGGTGGCGGAAGAGGTCACTGCGCAGAGTGTTCAGCACGCGCTGACCGACGCGCGGGAGCAGGTATTGCTGCCCGGCTGAGGTGACATACAATCCAACGTAGGAGGCGCCGGTGATCAGGGCGATGCGCAGCAGCCCGGCGGTGTCGCTGGTGGCAATGTACGAGTCGATGATGATTTTCAACAGGTACGGGATGAGCAGCGTCAGCCCGGTGGCAGCCAGCATGGCCAGGAAGGCGATCATCAACGGGCGCCAGTGCGGTTTGAGATAGACCAGCAGGCGGGAGACGACCTTCCAGTTGAATGCCTGCCCTTGATGCTCGCCGTCACCGAACTGGTCCAGCAGCGCGCCCGGCCCCATGTGCGGTCCGCCCACCCCGACACCAAAGCTCATGGCTGACTGCCTTTCCCCTGCCTGAGCTGGCGCTGGTAAATATCGGCATACAGGGCAGATGACTGCAGCAATTGAGCATGAGTGCCGCGGGCGCTGATTGAGCCGCGGTCGAGGACCAGTATGCAGTCGGCGCGCATCACCGTGCTCAAGCGGTGGGCGATGACGAAGGTGGTGCGCCCGGTCATCAGCCGGTCCAACGCCTGTTGGATCAGTTCCTCGGTTTCCGAGTCCACGCTGGAGGTGGCATCATCCAACACCAGCAGGCGCGGGTTGGTCAGCAGCGCGCGGGCAATGGCGATGCGCTGTTTTTGCCCGCCCGAAAGGGTGATGCCGCGCTCGCCGACCATCGTATCGTAGCCCTTGGCGGTCTGCATGATGAATTCGTGCGCTTGGGCTGTGCGGGCGGCAGCTTCGATCTCCTCCTGGCTGGCAGAGCTTGCCCCAAAGGCGATGTTTTCACGGATGCTGGCGGCGAACAGGGTGGTTTCCTGCAGAACGATGCCGATCTGGCTGCGCAGCGAGTGCAGGGTGGCGCGGCGGATGTCAAAGCCGTCGATGGTGATGCGCCCTTCCGTCGGGTCGTAGAAGCGCGGCAGCAGGTTGATGATGGTGGATTTTCCTGAGCCGGTCGGACCGACCAGCGCAATGATCTGGCCGGGCAGGGCTTCGAGATGGATGTGCTTGAGCACCTCGCGCCGCCGCCCGTAGGAGAAGGATACATCCTCAAAGCGGACATGTCCCTCAAATCGGGGCATTTCGATCGCATCGGGAGCTTCCTTCACCTCTGGAATGGTGTCGAGGATTTCAAATACGCGTTCAGCGGCCACACTGGCCATGCTGATCGCAGGAATAATCATGCCCAGCAGGCGCACCGGGTTGAGCAGCTGCCCCAGGTAGGTGGTGAAGGCGACCAGCTCGCCGATGGTCAGCTCACCGCGCATGACCATCATCCCGCCGTAGTACAGGATGAACACCGAAGCCAGGTTGGCAATCAAAGACAGCATCGAGCTGCCGGTGGCCTGGACGCGGGCGGAGCGGGCGCTCATTTCATACCAGCGTTCGTTTTCACTTTCGAAGCGGGCAATTTCAGCTTCTTCCTGGGCGAAGGCTTTGACCACCCGCGCTCCGCGCAGGCTCTGTTCCACCCGCGTGGTCAATACGCCGAGTTGCTTTTGGATGGCGGCGCTGAGCGGGCGGAAATGCTTTCCAAATTGGATGGCGCGCCAGGCGAGGATGGGCATGGCGGCCACGCCCAGCAGCGCCAGCCGCGGGTTCATCCAGATCAGCACCACGGCGGTGATCAGCATCATCACCGTGCTGTCGAGGACGCGGATGGTGGCGCGCCCGGTGAGGAAGCGGATGCGCTCGACATCCTGGATGGCGCGCGAGAGGATGTCGCCCGCCTGGCTGTGATCGTGGAAGGAGAAAGAGAGCAGGGTCAGCTTTTTTTGTAATTCACCGCGCAGGTCGGCGGCAACGTTCTGTGAGGCCGTCTCGCTCCAGCGACCCTGAAAAAAGGTGACCACGCCGCGCAACACGGTCAACCCGAGCAGTCCGATCACGCTCCAATTGAGCAGGCGCAGGTCGGCTTTGCCGATGCCCTGGTCAATGATATGGCGGATCAACTGCGGCGTGGCCATGTTGATCAAGGTGACGCACAACATGCACAGGTAGGCACCCAGGGTCAGGTACCAGTAGGGGCGCAGGTAGCTGTAGCAGCGCATCAAGACGCCCGCCGAGGGGCGTTGAAGCTGTGCGGCCTTTTGTTCAGACGACCGGATCAGATGATCGAGAAAACCGATACGACGCATTGGTCAGTCGAGGGGGGAAAAAGGATCAGGCAGAAAGCCTGAAATGAGTATAACAGAAACAACCTGTCAGGCAGGCTTTTCCATGCAGATGATGACAAACGTTAGATTAAAAAGATTGTTTTTTCCGCGCGAGCCACACCACCAGAGCCACACCCAGCAAGCTGACCAGCAGGCCGAGGGGGACATCCCACGGGCGGTAGCGGAACTGGAAGGTGTGGACGCCGGCCGGGGCGGTGACCTGCAGCCAGCGGTTGGGCTGCAGCCGGGTAAAGCGCCCATCCATCCAGCCAACCCACCCGTCGAACGAGTTTTCCTGGACGGTCAGCAGTCCGTCCTGGCTGGTCTGGCAGAACACGTCAATATGTCCGCCGTTCGCGCTGGCTTTACACGGCACCACCTGACCATCGGTGGTGCTGACCGCGGCGTAATGGTTGTCGGGGTATTCGACCACGAACATCCCGTCCACCTCGCCGATATAACCGGGTTGGGTCTGAGATTCTTCGGTGCGGGTGACCTCGATGACAGGCTTGGGGTAATCGCGGTCTTTCCATACCCACGGGCGGTAGAGATGGGCGATTTTCATCCCGCTGCCCAGCGTGGAGGGCACCATCAGGTATTCGCCATAGGGCATGCCCACCCATTCAGCGCTTTCAGTTTTCAAAATGTCCACCACTTTTGGCGGCACGCCGTCGATCAAGCCCATTAATGTCTGACTGAAGCGGTAAACCGGGGAGATGGATAGGATCAAGGGGATGGCAACCACGAACCAGGCGATGGAAATATGCCAGCCTCCGCCGGTCTCACTGGTGTAGCCGATTTTTGGCCAGTTCAGTTTGAGCAGCAGATCCGCGCTCCAGGCCGCCAACCCTAATATCAGGGGCACAGCCAGCCCGGCGATGATCGGCGCGTTGCGGATATACATCACCTCGGGGATGTAGGTTTGCAGGAACTGCATGAAATCCTTGCTGCTGATCAAATACACCAGGCCGATGGTCAGCAGAAAGTAAAGCAGCAGCCTGCCCTTTTCGCGCGGCACCAATCGCAGCGCACCCAGCGCCAGTAGAATGGGGATCCAGCCGATGTAATTGATATAAATATAGGCTGAAATATCGGCGCCGAGCATTTTGGCCCGGTAGATACCGATCTCACGGATCACCAGATTGAGCGGTGAGTATTCCAGGGGCTGCAACTGGCTCAAATAAGGATCGCTGTCTTTGATCACGTTGGGCAGGAAATTCAGCAACGGCACCCAGAAGATGCCCACCAGCAATGCCGCCAGTCCCAGGGCGAGCAAGAAATCCTTCCACAGCGCTTTGGGCGAGCGGATATCCTGCAGATAAAATAATGCCAGGCCGGTGAGAAAGCCGCCGAAAAGGCCGATCTGGATATAACCTTGTCCCGCCAGCAGAGTCAAGGCGATCATCACAGCGGTCCACAGCATAGCGCTGCGCTTGCGGGTCAGGGCCAGCTCCAAAGCGGGGGCCAACACCAGCGAAGCTGAAGCGGTGGATAGCACCAGCATCAACCCGCCATTTTCCATGCGCCCGGCGAGATGTCCGCCCACCACAGCCAGCGCTGCCGCCCATATGCGCGGCATCCAGCCCAGGCCCATCACCCGCGCCAGCCACCACTGCGCCAGGCCTGCCATGAACAGGCTGACCACCAGGATGACTTTGGCGCCGTTGACCACCCCCCAGATGAGCGTGGTCACGATGACCAGCGGGTGCAGCACGGCGCCCTGCAATTCGGCGAAAGCCGGCGCGCCGCCGTTGGTGAAGCCGTTCCACAGGATGCACGTGCCGCATTTTCCCAGAAGCTGCCAGATATAGTGATACTGGGTGACCATTGGCACTTCATTGCCCAGCGGCAGGCGGTTGGGGTCAAAGTCAAACTGGTTGCGCCCGACGAACAAAGCCCAGGCGGCGATCAGGGCAACCTCAAACAGGGCGGCATAGGGAATTGTCTTGAAACGTGTCCTCTGGAAGAATCCGCTCAATGCAGCGCGCAGGCGGGCGAGTGGTTTGCGGGCTTGTTCTCGGGGGGCGCTGGACTCCATTCGATCTCCTCTATTTTTTGGGGTAATCTTAATTCTACACCCGATCAATCATTCAGCCCATCTGATGCTTTTCGGAGTAGATCTTAGAGATATCTCAGCATGTATAAATCCCCCGATGTGAATCCGCGCGCGGCATAATATGTGCGGGTGCCGATGGCGGCGATGACCGCCAGGCGCTGAAAGCCCTTGGCGCGAGCTATCTCGACCGCCTTATCAATCAGACGCGAGCCCAGTCCGGCGTGCTGGGCCGCGCCGCTTTGTTCTTCGCCCACCGCCAGCGACTGCCCGAAGACATGCACTTCGCGGATGATCGCCGCGCCGGTCAGCTCTTCCAATCCGAAAGGGGCGGCGGGATGCTGGGGCAGCGAGAGGCGCAGATAACCGGCAATGCGGTCAGAGGGAGTGACGAAGGAGAGGAAATGCTCTTCGGCGTGGGCGGCGTGATAACTGAGATCATCCAGGCACAAATCAGCCGCCGCGACCTTTTCGCCGCGCACCTCACGGCAGCGCACGCAGCGGCAGCGCTGTCCGCGGCGCGCAAGTTCTGCCAGCACGTCCTGGCGCAGGCTGGTGCGCTTGTTGCCGGCCACCACATGCTGCGAGCCGATGTCGCGGATGACGCGGTTGATCCGGCAGTAAGGCGGGATGGACGGCTTGAGGTCGGCGATCAGGCCGATCAACTCATCGGTGGTGTAGGGTTGGTACTCGCCGCGCCGCCAGAAATGGTATAGTTCTGCGCTCTCCAGTAGCTGGGTGGGATAGATCTTGATCTCATCCGGACAGTAGCCTTCCTGCCACAGGCGGGCGAAATCCTGGCGGTCGGATTCCAGGCTGGCGCCCAGCAGGTTGGGCATCCAGTGCAGCACGATCTTGAACCCCGCCCGGCGCAGCAGCGCGCAGGCTTGCAGCGTTTCTGCGGCGGTGTGCCCGCGTTTGTTCTGCTCCAGAATGTGGTCGTTCAGCGACTGCGCGCCCAACTGCACCTTGGTGACTCCCAGGCGGCGCATGCGCACCAGCTCAGCCGGGGTGACCCAATCGGGGCGGGTTTCAACCACCAGCCCCACGTTGCGGTGCGCTCCGTTCTCGTTGCGCGCCTGGGCTGCTTGCAGCGTGGATGAATCGACCTCGTTCAGCGCATCGAAACAGCGGCGCATGAACCATTCCTGGTATTCCGGCGAATAAACGCTCCATGTTCCGCCCAAGATGAGCAATTCGATCTTATCGGTGGGATGTCCAACCGCGGCGTAGGCTTCCAGCCGCGATTTGACCTGCATGTAGGGATCGAAGTTGTTTTGAAAGGCGCGCGCCGCACCCGGTTCATCTTTTAGATAGGATTTGGGCATGCGCGCTTCAGTGGGACAGAAGACGCATTCGCCCGGGCAGGCGCACGGCCCGGTCAGCACAGTCACGGTGGTCACACCCGAAAGCGTGCGCACCGGCTTCATGCGGATGCGCGCGAGCAGAGCGGGGTCAGGCGTCCATTCGCCCGATTCCACCAGCCGGCGGTAGGCTGCCACCAACACGTGCTTGCCCACGTACCCGCCGCCCGGCAGCGGATGGCGGCGCACGGCTTGGAAGGGATCAACGCCGGCGCGCACCTCCTCCAGCACGCGGCGCGCGGCAGCCAGCATATCGGCGGAATATTGGCGGGATTTGAGCCATTCGTCAGTATTCATAAGATGATTGTGCAGCGCGTAGCTTGAGTTGGGCGGCTTTTGGCCCGGTTCAGGAGATGGTTTTTCAGCATGGTTAATTTATAATGGGTTGCATGCGTCCTGAAATTGTCTCAGCGCTTCTTTCCGTTAATAATGAATTCTACCAAACATTCGGCCCGGCGTTCGCAGCCACCCGGCGGCGCATCCAGCCGGGTGTGCGGCGCATCCTGGACAGCCTGCCAGCCGGCGGGGATTGGCTGGACCTGGGTTGCGGATCGGGGGCGTTGGCGGTTGAATGGCTCAAAGCAGGGAAGGGCGGCAGGTACACCGGACTGGATTTCAGCCAGCCTTTGCTGACCGAAGCGCGCAGGGCGGCCAGCGGCGCAGGAATTGAGTTCCTGGCAGCCGACCTGTCTGCGCCGGATTGGGATGCCCCTCTGGCAGGGCGCAAATTCGATGGGGCGCTGGCTTTTGCGGTGCTGCACCACCTGCCGGGGGAGGCGCTGCGCCGGCAGGTGGCGGTTAAAGTGCGCAGCTTGTTAAAACCGGGCGGCTGGTTCATCCACTCAGAATGGCAGTTCCAGCATTCGGCGCGGCTGATGGCGCGCGTCCAGCCCTGGGAGCGCATCGGGCTGCGCGGGGAGGATGTCGAGCCGGGCGACACGCTGCTCGACTGGCGCTTTGCGCTGCCCGGGCAGAGCGAACAAAGCGGATTGCGCTATGTGCACCTCTTCAACCGCGAGGAGCTGGCCCGGCTGGCAGCCGCAGCAGGATTCACCATTCAGGATGAATTTGAATCGGACGGAGAGGGTGGACGGCTGGGTTTGTATCAACGCTGGCGGCGCGAATAACCAACCCGGAGAGGATCAGGGTCCGCTCAGGATTTCAATATCATCCACGGCCACACTGCCCACCGTGACCAGCACGATCTGCTGGAATTGTGTGTTGCCGACCCGGTCAGGATAGTTTCCGACAGCCTCTTCATTGACAAACAACGTCCACTGACCGCCAGTGCGCGCGGCGCGCACCCGGTAGTTCTGGTTGCGGGCTGGTTTGGTGGGGGCGATGATCATCTCATCGGTGTGTTTATAAGAAATAAAAACTTGATATCCCGCGGTCATGGGCGATATTATAATCCTGACAACCATTATAGATTAAACTTGGTTATCGCAAGGAGGTGTCGGATGGTCTCTGAATTTGAAATTCTATTGCGCGTGCTGATCGCCGCTGCGCTGGGCGGATTGGTGGGTTGGGAGCGTGAATTGCAGAACCACCCCGCCGGGCTGCGCACCCATATCATCCTGGTGGTGGGTGCCTCACTGGCCGCCGCGCTGTCCATCAATCTTTCCATGCTGTTCCGCCCGTCTGGCTCGGGCGGCGACCCCGCCCGCCTGGCCGCGCAGGTGATCACCGGGGTGGGCTTCCTGGGGGCGGGCGCGATCCTGCGGGATGGGGTCACGGTCAAGGGCCTCACCACTGCCGCTTCTTTATGGACGATGGCGGTGGTGGGATTAGCGGTGGGAACCGGCTATTACTTTGTCGGCGCAGGGGTTACCTTGCTGCTGCTGGTGGTGCTGACCGTTTTAACCTGGTTTGAGAAACGCTTCACCCGTCCGCTGATCAGCTTTTCGGTCGTGTTGAATGCGGTGGACCGCAAGAACCTGGTCGAAGAGGTGCAGCATGTACTGACCAGCGGGAATCGCACGCTCACCTCGCTTTCCATCCGGCGCGACCTTCAAGACAAAGATATCCGTCTGGAAGTCAGTGTGGACACCCGCGATGCAGCTTCGCTGACCCGCATCACCGATGAGCTTTCCACCATCAAAGGGGTTAGAAGCGTTAAGGTCGGCTGATATGTCAAGGCTGCTGATTCTCGATATCGATGGTCTGCGTCAGGATGTATTTCACCGTGCGCTGGCGGAGGGGATGATCCCGCATCTCTCGGCGCTGCTCGGCAATCGACCGCTGCACCTTGACCCGCTCAGCACTGCGCCCTCGATCACTTTTTGCGCCCAGACAACCATTTTCACCGGTGAGCATCCCGACCGGCACGGCGTGCCTGGCAACCAGTTCTTCGACCGTTTCCTGCCGCGCTTTTATGCCTTCGATATCGGCGATCAACTGGCTGTGAACGATGCGGTGGCGGTGTTCAGCCCTCCGCCGGGTCTGTTGGACCGCGTGATTGCTGCGGGCGTGCCAACGCTGTACGAGCTGGCGGCGGCCCGCGGGGTGCAATCGCTGGTAGCTAACCACATGATCGCGCGCGGAGCCAACCGCACCCTGCGCCCGGGTTTGGTGGAGCTGGCGCGCTTTGTCAAAGGCGGCAGCCTGGCGGGCATATCAGCCGGCGATTTCGACGACCGCATGGTGTCCGCGCTCAGCGCTGCGCTGCGCCAGGGTGCCAGCCCCGGGGTGATCACCGCCTATTTCATGGGGCTGGATCACCAATCACATTCCCATGGACCCGCTGTGCAGATGGCCTACCTGAGCGGGGTGGTGGACGGGCAAGTGGGGCGAATGCGCCAGACCCTGGCCGACTTGGGCTGGTTGAATGATCTGCTGGTCGTGGTTGTTTCTGACCACGGCAGCGTGGCGGTCATTGCGGATGACGCGCATTCACTGCGCCTGGGATTTCCTTTCGACCGCGAGATGGGTTACCTGTTTGATGCGCTGGGCCTGGATGTTCACGATTACCCCGGCGAAGGGCCGGATTGCAGCGCGGTGGTGGCCTGCAACGGCGGCCTGGCGCAGGTTTATCTGCGGCGGGAGCAGGCGCCCTGGGCAAGCCCGGCTGATTTTGCTGAAGTGTGCCGCGTGGCGCAGGCATTCTGGCAGGCAAACCTGGACGGCAGTCATGCGCCCGATCTGAAAGGCTCAATTTCCGCGGTGTTGGTGCGGGATGTTGAGAGCCAGGGCTGGCAGGCGAATTACCTGGCATTCACCCCGCAAGGTTTGCAGCCGCTGGCCGAGTATTTTTCCGATCATCCAGAGATTGCCGCGCTGGATGGCGTTGAGCGGTTGGAACACCTGGCCGGCCCGCACAGCGGGGATGTGCTGCTGCTGGCAAACATACCGCAAGGGTATTATTTCGGCCCGCCCATGCCGGGGGTGCACGGCGGATTGCACCCGGATGAGTCGCTGGCGGTGCTCAGTTTTGGCTTCCCAATCAGCCAGCCGACCGCCCGCAAAAAGCTGCAGCGCCTGGTTCGTGCGCAGGTCGCAGGTCGCCGGGCGACGCTGGCGGATATGCTGCCCATCCTGCGCCGGTTCAACGGCTGGTAGGGTTCAGCCCTCGCTGCAATCGCTGCAGGATTGCAGACCGAGCATTTCCTTCACCACCGGCAGCATCTGTTCCACCCACAGGCGGTACATTTCGCCGGAGGGGTGCAGGCTGTCAAAGGCGATCCAATCCGGGTGTTGCGCAGCCATGCGTGAGATGGCGGTCACGTCCACATACCTTGCCCTGGCTGCCATCGTCTCTGCGTAGTTGACGGCATTGAAGGCGTCAATCTGCGCGGCGATCAGCCCGCGGTCAAAGCGCGCGCCGAAGGGGGTGGAACCCCAGTCCGGGATGGATAACACCAGCACCCGCCCGGGATCGCCGCCCGCCAGGTCAATGGCTTCGCTCAGCGCCTTCTGGAAGGAGGAGCGGTAGGTTTCGGCGTCGCCCCCGCGAAATTGGTCGTTCACCCCGATCAACAGGGTGACCAACTGATAAGGACCCACAGGATTCAGACGGAAGACGCCCATCAACATCTCATTGGTGGTCCACCCGGGGCGGGCGATGATTTGCAGATCGTCGAACACATAGCCATCCTCAGCCAGGCGCATGGCCAACTGGGTGGGGTAGTTCTCGTCTTCGGCGACGGCCTGACCCACGGTATAGGAATCTCCCAGCGCCAGGAAGCGCAAACTGGACGGGACGGGCGTGGGCTGCGCGCGCGGGGTGGGCGGGACGGTTGGGCTTGCGCTGGGGGACAGGCTGGGCAGAGGGGACGGCTCAGAGGTTGGCGGGATGGATGACTGCGGCAGGCAGGCGGTTAGCAGCAGAACTGCCAGGATCAAGACACCCAAAGATCGATATAGCATGGGTTTTCCAATGAATTCCATTGACCCACTATATCATTTTCATGGGGCATTTGGTATGATTTGTACAAGAAAAAATTTAGCTATTTCCTCTCGTACCATAAAGGAGTGGTTTATGGATACCCTTGAAGCCATTTTTACCCGGCGCAGCATCCGCAAATATCGCGCCGATGCGGTCAGCGAAGACCAAATTGAGACCTTGCTCAAGGCGGCCATGTTTGCGCCCTCGGCAGCCAACCGCCAGCCCTGGCATTTCATCGTCATCAGCGACCGGTCGCTGCTGGATGCGGTGCCGCAATTCCACGAATATGCCGCCTTCCTGCGCGGTGCGCCGCTGGCCATCCTGGTCTGCGCGGATGAAAACCTGCAGAAGGTCGGTTGCTGGGAACAGGACTGCGCGGCAGCCACACAGAACATCCTGCTGGCTGCGCATGCGCTGGGCCTGGGCACCTGCTGGATCGGCATCCAACCGGTGGCAGAGCGGATCGCAGGCGTCCGCCTCCTGTTCAATTTACCCGAGCATGTCCAGCCGTTCAGCCTGATCGCGGTCGGGCATCCTGCCGATCAACCGACGCAGCCGGATCGTTATAAACCGGAGCGGGTGCACACCAACAGTTGGTAGTTGGTCTAGTACCAGCCTTCCTGGTTGACCGTTTCATACATCGCCAGGATGTTTTCCAGCGGGGTCAGCGGCTGGATATTATGGCAGGGCGCCAGGATGTACCCACCGCCCGCGCCAAGGATACGCAAGTTGTCGCGCACTTCCTGACGCACCTCCTCCAATGTGCCGAAGGGCAGCGTATATTGGTTGTCCACCGCGCCGTGAAAGACCACCTTTGAAGCATAGGTATCCTTAAGCATTTGGCGATCCATGCCGTTGGCGCGCCACTGGATGGGGTTGAGCGCGTCAATGCCCAGCGCAACCATGTCGGGCAGGATGCGCGTCACGTTGCCGTCGTTGTGGTGAAATACTTTCACCCCGGCGGAGTGGGCAAGATCGATCATGCGCTTCATCCCCGGCAGCAGGAAGCGGTGGATGTGGCGGGGGGCTATCATCAGATCGGTCTGCGCGCCCATGTCCTCGGCGACATAGGAGATGAGCACTTTTCCAGGGATGGCCTCATAGATGCGCAGCGTGTCCTGATAAGCCAGCTCAAACAGCTTACCCAGGCAGTATTCGACGATTTCTGGATTCTCCACCAGGTCAATGAAAGCCTGTTCCTGCCCGCGCAGGTTCTTATAGATCAGGAAGGGTTCGGAGCCGCCGCCGCGGATGGGGTAATCCTCCCAGCCTTTGATCTGCTCGGGCAGGCTGGAATAATCCCACCAATCCGGGGATGGCCAGCGGTAATTGTTTTCTATTTCTGTGACCGATGTGAAGCCAGCCAGTGGCGATTCAATGACTTCATCATAGGAGCCGGTGGGGTATTGCACGGTGCGGTAGCGCACCCCAAACACATCCATCCCGGCGGGGATGTCCGCACCGACGTAATGACCGCTAACCCCGATCGGAAAATCCACGTCCAGCTTGATTAACATTTCGCGGTAATCAGCGCAGCCCAGGTGGCGCATTAATTTTTCGGAGATCTCTGGCGTGCCCCAATAATCTGTGGGCACGCGGTCGGGCAGACGTCTATCTAACACAGCCTGCCAGCGTTCACGGGGAGTCATAGATCTTTTGTGCATCGTTGAAAAGCCCTTTCTGCTTGCCTCAGTCGCGCCGAGGGAGGATGGAAGATGGTGTGAAAGCCTAGTTGCAGGTGGTCCTGCTCCAGGTGACGGAGCCGTTGGTGACTGATACCTCCGGCTGCCCCGCTGGTGGTTGGTTGCCGCTGACCATCACGCTCCTGAGCAGCAATGTGCCGCCGTTGAGCGTCGCCAGGATGCCGTGCGCGCCCGAGCCGCTGATGATGGAACAGCTCAACGTGACCGCAGCAGACGAGCGGTGGGTGATCTCCAGTCCGGCATAACCTGGCGCGGTTGATCCGTTAGCGTACAGGCTGACCTTGCTGAGTATGACGGTGTTGTTGGTATCCAGCTTGAGTCCGTTCTTGCCGTTGTTATTGAAACGGTTGGCGCCGAGGGTGGAGAGGATGCTCAGCGTGCCTGCGCTGGTGCAGGCTGGGTTGGCCAGGCAAGTGTCCAGATTGGCGCCAAAACCGCCGTTGCCGCTGGCAGAGATATTGTTGAGGGTTAGCGCACCGCGCGCGCGAACTTCCAGGCCGTCGCCGCTGTTGCGGTCAAAGTTACTGGATGAAATGGTCACCGGCTTGCTGAGCGCGGCAGTTTCGTTGCTGAGCACCGCGCCGGAGAGCAGATTGTCCGAAGCGTTGACCTTGAGCAATGTGATCGCGCCGCTGGAACGGATTTCGAGACCGATGCTGTCCAGGCCGTTGAACTGCCCATTCTGGACGCGGATATCGCCGATGCCGTCGGCATTGCTCAGGTAAGCGCCGCCAGTCGGGCTGCCGTCCAGCAGAGTGCCGTTGACAGTCAGGCTGTTGAGGGTAATCGCGCCTTTGGCAACCGCGTGCAGACCGTAACCGAAATTGTTGTCAAAATGATTTTCGCCCAGAGTATTCAACAGCGTGATCGCGCCGCTGCCTTCGCAGGGCAATCCGCTGGTCAGGCAGGCGTCCAAATCTGCGCCGCGACCGCTGTTTCCACTGGCGATGATCGCATTGAGGGTGAGATTGCCCTTCGAGGTGACCGCAAGACCGTCTCCACTGTTGCCGCTGAAGACGCTGCTTGAGATGGAGACCGCGCGCAGCGCGCCGGTGATGGCGCTGTTGTCCAGGCTGGCGCCGCTGCCGCCCAGGTTCCAGCTGGCCAAAACGCCGCGCAGGGTCAGCGTTCCTTTCGATTCGACCTTGAGCCCGTAGGCTTCGTTGTGATTGAAGCTGGAACCGCTGATCGTCACCGGGTTCAAAGCATAGTGGTTGGCGATCCAGGCGCCAAAGCCGGTGTTGGCATTCTCACTGGCGGATGTGCCGTTGATGATAACAATCCCGCGTGTGTCAATTTTCAGGCCGCTGCCCTTGTTTTGGTCAAAGTTATTTGCGCCCAGCGAGCTGAGCAGGCTGATGTTGCCGCTCCCTGCACAGATTCCGCCGCCGGCTGATTGGCAGTTATCCAGCGCTGCGCCGGGTCCGCTGAGGCTGCCGCTGGCGGAGACATGGTTGAGGGTGATGGATCCCTTTGAATCCACGCTCAGTCCGCCGGCAAAGTTGCCGTCAAATTCCGACTGGGTGATGGTCACAATGGGAGCGCCGCCCGGATTCAGGTTGTTCAACAACGCGCCGCTGCCGGTGAGCGATCCGCTGGAGATCACGCGGCTGAGGGTGATGCTGCCCCAGCTGGTCACCACAAGCCCGTCGTTGTTATTCCCTTCGGCGCGCAGGTTGGCAGCCGTGACTATACTGGGGGCGACGGCATTGTTCAGGTTCACCCCGCCGCCGCCGTTGCCGCTGGCGGTGGTATCCCGCACGGCGAGGTTGCCGCGACCGCTGATCACCAAACCGCTGCCGTAGTTGTTGGAGAAGGCGTTGGCGCCCAACGTGCCCAGGACGCTCACCGCCCCCAGGCTGGAGGTGAGCAGCGCGCCGGTCCCGCCGCTGTTGCCGCTGGCGCTGACATGGTTGAGGCTGACCGCGCCGGCTGCCAGCACCGCCAAGCCGTCGGAAGGTGAACCGCTGGTGTTGCGGTCAAAGGTGCTGGAGGTGAGGGTGACCAGCCTGGGTTGTGCAGTTGAGGCCGCGTCACCGATGGTTGCGCCGTGCAGATCATTGTCGTTGGCGTTGACCCGCAGGAGCGCCACCGAACCGCGGCTGTCAATGCCCAGGCCGCGCTGGTCGTTGGCGTTGAATATGCCGTTGGTGATGGAGATATTCCCGACGCCGCCCACATTGTCAATCAGCGCGCCGTTCCCGCTGTTTCGGCTGGCGCTCAGCCCGTTGAGGGTGATCGTGCCGCCGCTGAGGATGGACAATCCATTTTCGGTATTGCCGGTGAACAAATTGGCGCCTAGCGTGCTGCTCAGCGTGACACCGGCCGTGTAAGCGCAGCGGTTGGTGTCAAAATCCAACATGCAATTCTCGACGAATAATCCGTTGGCACCGTTACCGCCGGCGACGAGCGCGTTGAGCGTCACCGACCCGCGCGAAAAGACCTCGATGCCCATGGAGCCATTGTCAGAAGCGATCAGCGCGGTCAGGCTGACCGGTTGGGCGCTCAGCGCCGGTTGATTGGATACCGAAACGCCGCTGCCAGTTTCGTTGCGGTTGGCCAGAATATTGCGCATCGTCACCGCGCCAAGCACATCAACGTACAGACCGAAGCCGGCATTATCATTGAACAGGCTGTTGGTCACCCGGGTGAGTCCAGCTTTCGCGCTGAACAGCACAGCGCCGTCACCGAAATTGCTGTGCATGCCGTTTTCAGACGCATCCACCCGGTTGAGCGTGATGGCGCCGGAGTTGTCAATTAACAGACCGCTGTCGTTCAGGTTTCCGCGGAAGACAGCGTTGTCCAGGGTTACAGCACCGCCTCCGATGACCGTTGCCCCGCCCATCCGATTGTTGGAAGCGCTGAGATTCGCCAGGCTGACCGGTCCCGGAGTGAGGCCGATGTCAAAAGCTTGCAGTCCATAACCGCTGGCTTCCAGCAGCGGGTTGTTGCCGAGCCCGTTGCGATCAAAGAGACTGTTGCGGATGGTCAGGTTGCGCGCGTATTCGATATAGACGCCGTCTGAGCAGCGGTTGTTGCTCACCACCACGTTGTCGAGCTTGACCGCGTTGATGGCGTGAATTTCCAGACCGTAATCGTCGAAAGCGGAGCAGTTGCCGTTGTTGCCGCTGAAGCTGCTGTTCAGGATGGTGACCGTGCCGCTGCCTGCGGTGACGTCAATCAACGCGCCCGAGTAAGCGCCGGTCGCCGTGACGTTGGTGAGGCTGACGCTGCCGGAATGATTTATGATTTCGATGGCAATATTGCCGTCCGGCGGGTCGACCAGCAGGTCGTTGAGCCGGATCAGACCGCTGTTGCCCTCCGCGTTCACCTGCCCGCCGAGAATGCTGAAATTGCTCAGGGTCACGTTGGCGTTGCTGATGAAAACGTTGTTCTGCAGGATGGTGTTGTGGGTTTGCTGACCGGAGACGCTGATGGATTTGTGCACATCGAAGCCGGCGGCGTAAGTGCCCGCGGGCGCCCACACAGTCCACCCGCTCAACACTTTGCCGTCATTGATGGCGTCCTGGATGACGGTGATATTGCCCAGCGTGCAATTCAATCCGGTGCCGCCCAGCCACTTGGGCAGCACGCCGGGCGGACAGCCCTGGACATAATTCACCATCTGCGCTTGAACGGCCAGCCCCTGGGCAGAGACTACCGGGTTGCCCTGAACGTCTACAAGTTGCCCATCCTGCAAATAGGCAGCCTGGGATGAGTCAGCCACCTCGTCGGGAGACTGTCTGGGGGGGCGGGGCTGTTCAGCGGCAGAGCCGCTGCCGCTGCCGCCCTCAGGAACCGGTGGTGGGGGAGGCTCCGCCAAAACCGGATGGGACAGCCCGGCCAGCATGGCCAGCAGCAGGCTGAAGGTTGCCAGGATTTGTATTCGGTGAGTTTGTTTCATCTCGCTTCCTTTTTCTGATCAGGGGAGTGTTTATTTGTGGAATGATCGACCTGGAGAATTGGATTTCCGAGCCCGGCCTCCTGTATCATACCCGAAAAATTTTATTTTGTAACCCAATCCATAAGTGCCTGCCTTAACCGAACCTTAACAAAACAATAAACCCTTTGAATGCTGAGGCTGATATACTCAATCTGATACTGGTGACAGAAGGAAAGCCCATGAAAAAAAAAGTCTTGATTCTCTGCACAGGCAACTCATGCCGTTCGCAAATGACTGAGGCGATGATCAATCATTACCTGGCCAGCACCTGGCAGGCGTTCAGCGCTGGCACCCAGCCCGCCGGCTACGTGCATCCCCTGGCCCTTCAGGTGTTGGCTGAGATTGGCATCCTGCACAGCGGGAAATCCAAGTCTGTGGAACAGTTCCAGGGGCAGGCATTTGATCTGGTGATCACTGTGTGCGGCGAGGCGGCGGAGGATTGTCCGCTGTGGCTGGGACGCGAGAAACGGGTGCATATCGGTTTCATCGATCCCGCCAAAGCAACCGGCTCTCCTGAGGATATCCTGCAGGTTTTTCGAGTGGTGCGCGATGATATCCGCGAAAAAATCCTTCCTTACCTGACGGAAATCACTCAAAATGCCGGATAAATGACCTGACCCAAATGGGGATTGGGTTGATCCAATTGGAGTAAAATCAGGTTTTGATGTCCAAAACGATCCTGATCATCGGCGGGGGCATCGCCGGCCTGGCTGCCGGTTGTTATGCCCGCATGAACGGCTATCAAGCCAAAATCTTTGAATTGCACAGCATCCCGGGCGGGTTGTGCACCTCCTGGGAGCGCAAGAATTATGTGCTGGACGGTTGCATTTCCTACCTTTTTGGCTCGGGGCAGGGGCAGCCGTTCAGTTACCTGTGGCAAGAGTTGGGCGTGGCGCGCTGGGAGCAGTTCATTCACCTGGACGAATTCATGCGCGTCAGCGCGGCTGATGGCCAGACCCTCGTTGTACACAGCGACCCTGATCAGCTTGAAGAGCATCTCTGCCAGCTTTCGCCGGCTGACGCGCGCTTGGCCCGCAGCCTGGCCGACGGGGTGCGGCGTTTCACCCGTTTTGACCTGTCTGTGCAGTACGAGAAGTCGCGCGAGTTGATGACGGGGCCGGATTGGGCAGGATTTGGGCGCAAGATGATGCCGTTCCTGGGGGACATGGCCCGCTACGCCATGCTGTCGGCCAGTGATTACGCCAAACAATACCGCGATCCATTTTTGCGCGTTGCGCTGCGCCACGCGTTTGCCTGGCCGGAGCAGCCGATGGTCAGCAGCCTGTCGCTGCTGGCTTCCATGCACACGCGCAACGCCGGATTCCCTGCCGGCGGGTCGCTGAATTTTGCGCGCGGGATAGAGCAGCGTTTCCGCGACCTGGGCGGCGAAATCCTGTATCAGGCGCAGGTTGAAAAGATTCTGGTGGAAGACGACCGGGCGGTGGGCGTGCGCCTCTACAATGATGAGATTTACCGCGGCGACAGGGTCATATCAGCCTGCGACGGGCGCGGGACGTTGTTCTATATGCTGGGCAAGCAATTTGTGCCGCGGAAAATTCGCGGGTATTATGATGGGCATCTTGCGCTGATGCCGATGATCCAGGTCTCGTTGGGCGTGAACCGCGATTTGAGCGACCAACCTCATTGGGTCACTCATCTGCTGGATCAGCCCATCTTCATCGGCGGATTGGAGCAGACCGAGATCGAGGTCAAAAACTATTGCTTCGATCCCAGTCTGGCCCCCAAGGGCAAGTCGGTGGTAGTGGTGCAAATTCCTGCCGTGTATGATTACTGGCAGCGCATCTACGGTCACCGCTTGTATGACACTGAACAGGATCAGGTGGCGCAGATTGTGCTGGATTATCTGGAGACGCTCTATCCCGGCATCCGCAGTCAGGTGGAGATGGTGGACGTGGCCACCCCGCTCAGTTACGAACGCTACACCGGCAACTGGCAGGGATCGGCCTGCGGTTTCCTGCTCACCAACCGCAGCATGCTAATGCTGCTGAGCGGGATGGAGAAAACGCTCCCCGGGTTAAAAAATTTCTACATGGCCGGGCAATGGGTCGAACCGGGCGGCAGCGTGGCGATCTCCGCTGTTTCGGGGCGTCAAGTGCTGCAGATGATCTGCGCTGCAGATGGCAGACGCTTCGAAACCCGAACAGGATGAGACATTTAATCAGCTTGACAGCCTGACCTCCTGAAGCTACAATGCTTTTTGGTTGGGGAGTAGCTGCCTGCCTGACGCAGGATGGGCTGTCGACATACCGGAGGAATTCCTCCCGGCTGCCCAATAGCCATGCGAATTGCGAGACCATCCGAAAATTTGCCGTTCGGAGGTCTTTTCTTATGCTCTTCCTTGCCAGAGGTATCGCTTGAGCCTGATCACATCAATTGTCATTGCCATCGGCCTGGCCATGGATGCTTTCGCTGTGTCGTTATCCATCGGGACGACCGGTCAGGCGGATGATCTGCGCTCAAAATTCCGTCTGGCGTTTCATTTTGGTTTATTTCAGGCGGGGATGACCCTGGCTGGATTTTTCCTGGGAAGCACGATTGCTGCCTTCATTGACCGTTTTGACCACTGGCTGGCGTTTGGTTTGCTGCTGTATGTGGGGATCAACATGATCCGCTCGGGATTGGATGAGGAGCGCAAGGCTTTCCCCTCCAATCCCAGCAAGGGGCGCTTTCTTGTGATTCTCAGCGTGGCCACCAGCCTGGATGCGCTGGCGGTTGGGCTGAGCCTGGCCTTTCTAGGCGCGTCCATCTACCTCCCTGCGCTGATCATTGGGTTGGTGGCTTTTGCCTTTTCAGCGTTGGCTTCCATGGCCGGCACCCAGCTCGGGGTGAAGTTTGGCAAACGGGTGGAAATTTTGGGCGGATTAATTTTGCTCGGTATCGGGGTGAAAATCTTGATCGAGCATCTGGGCTGAGTGGATGGAGCGGGGGATTATTTCTTTTCGGCCTGTATGACCACCCAGCGACCGGGTTCGATGTAATCACCTTCGATGCCATTCAATTGGCGCACCAGTTTATCATCCATGAGGTGCACCTGGGCGAAGGTGTAGAGGCTGACCCGTTCGCTGACGTATATCGGCTTTAATGGGCCGACCCCGCCCATCACCGATTGCCCGGGCATGATGATCACCAGCTCTCCCAACAACAGACCGCGCGTATCCGGGATCTGGTTGACTGCGCGAATGAGACCCTCGGTGGTGCGGTAGCGCGTGGTGAGCAAGATCAAATTGTCGCCAGGCACTACTTTGTGGATGACCACAGTGTAATCCTGGCTGCCGAAGGGCGTTTCAAGCAGCGGTCCCTGGGTGGGAATGGAGGTCTTGGATGGTGTGAGCGTGGGGGTCACGTAGGTGGTGGTCGGTTGAGGGGAGACGCTCTTATCCAGCGTTGGGCTGGCAGAGGGCTGCAGGGAGGGTGTGGCCGTGTACAACGGCGGTCGGGGTGTGTTTGTGGCGGTTGGCTCAGCCGATTGGATCATCAATCCTGTGGGCCAACCTTTTCTCACCAGGCTGGCGGCGATCAAGCCAATCACCAGAAGGGCGACCATCACCAGGGTCAAGCTCAACAACGGTTTGCGGTCGGGTACCCATTCTTCGGAGCGCAGGTCTTTGGGTATGGAGGAGGAGCGATGGCGGGTATAGATGGGGCAGCCGGTATGGTGCATGGTGGTGCAGTACGCTTCCGCATGCTCCCCCCGCACAATCCCCGGCGGATCTGCCCGGTGGCAGTAATTGGGCACGTCCGGGCTCATGGATTGCGTCAACGGATCGTCATACACCCCATAATAGGGGCAGATGGCGGGTGGGTTCTTGGGAATCTCGTCCATGGCAGGTCAAATCATTGAGGCTATCAATCGGTAAAAATGTTTTGTTCTAGGTCTTTGTCTTTGGCTTCGTCTGGGTTGGCAGGTCGCTCAGTTTTATTGGGTTTGCGTTTTTTGTGCTTCCGCCCCGTAGGATCGTAATACTTCGAGTCATAATAATAATAATACGTGCGGTAATACCCGCCGCGCATGGATTTTACGGTCATGTTGTTGTACACGATGCCCAGGATGGGCGCGTTGACCCGGCGCAGCGAATCGATGGTCATCTTGAGCGTCTGCAGTTTGGTTTTGCCCGGCACCACGACGATTAAAACCCCGTCCGTGTTGGGGGCCAGGGCGACTGCGTCAGTGACCGACAGCACCGGTGGCGTATCCAGAATGATGAGGTCGGCTTCAGTTTGCAGCTCAAGCAGCAGTGACTGCATGCGCATCGAGCCGAGCAACTCAGCAGGATTGGGCGGAATCTGCCCGGAGGTGACGATGGATAAACCGTTCACCTTACTGGGTTGGGCCACACTGTGGTTGTCGTTCTCAGGACGCAGGAAGACGGAGGTGAGTCCGGCCTGGTTTTGCAGACCGAAGACTTTATGCACCGATGGACGGCGCAGGTCGGCATCCACCAGGGTCACCTGGGCGCCGCCCTGTGCCAGCACAATCGCCAGATTTGAGGCGATGGTGGTCTTGCCCTCGCCGGGCATGGGGCTGGTGACCAGAATTTTTTGCAGCGGCGCGCTGACGCTGGCAAAACGCACATTGGTGCGCAAACCGCGAAACCCTTCAGAGACTGGCGAACGCGGGTGCGCCTGCGTTATGGGGGTATCGGTTTTTTCGAAATGAGACACAATCCCCAACACCGGCACGCCAAACTTGCGGCCAGTTTCCTCGGCGTCCTTGACGGTATCATCGAGCATCTCGATCAGAAACACCGTGCCGAAGGACAGCATGATCCCCACCAGGGCGGCCAGCAGCGTGTTTTGCATCACTTTGGGTGCAATTGGACTGGTGGGCACGGTCGCCATTTCAAGCTGGGTCAGGCTGGTGGTGGACTGAGACTCGGTCAGTTTGACATCTTCCAGGCTGGTCAGCAACGAGGTATAGATATACTGATACTGGGTCAGGCGGGTCATCAACGCGGTCTTTTCGTCCGGGTCGGTGGAGGTCATCACCTGATCGAATGTTTCGGTGATCTGGGCATCCACCGAGTCAATCTGGCGCTGCAGGTTTTGCTTGGACAGCGCATAGCGTTCGGCCTGCTGCTGCATGATGCGGTTGGAAAACACCACCACCAGCGTGTTGGCCACATCGGCGCACAGCTTGGGGTCATTGCCTGTCACAGTGACGGTGATGAGAGGGGTATCGGTTTTCTGGGTGATGGTGATCATCCCGCGCAGCTCGCCGGGGGAGTTTTCCAGTTGGAGCTGCTGGACAACCGCTTCGAGAACAGGCATGTCGGTCATAATCAGCGTGTAAGTTTTTGCCATGGTCTGGCTGGTGATCATGGAGGTGTAATCGGTCGATTGGCTGATGGGCGCCTGATTGACCATGACGCGTGTGGAGGATTCATACACCTTGGGCAGTTGGATGCTGTAGTAGTAAGTCGCCGCCGCTGCCACAACCGCCGCGAGGATGATCAGCCACAGCCAGTGCCAGACCAACTGTAACAGATGGCGAATGTTGATCCCCTCCTCTTCAGGTTGTTGTTCGACCCATTGATCCATGAACACTCCTCCTGACCCGCTGCACGCAAAAAATTATTATATCAGAAAAAATTTTGAGCAGACAGCCGCTCACCGCGGGCGCCGGGGCACGGTCTTGCGTATCTGGCCGGCGTTCAGCTCGATTGGAAGCTTCTGGTGGCTGAGCATTTCCAGCAGCACACGAACGCGCTGGGTGCCGCTCAGATTCAAATCGAAAATGGCGCGATATCCCCGCAAAGGGCCTTCGATGATCTCTACTTCCTCGCCAGGCTTGTATTCACCGCGCTCCATCGCGTTTGGATCGCTATGGATGACTTCCAGCTTGCGGCGCAGCTCAAAGATCAGCGCGTCCGGCACCACCGCCGCTTCGCGACCAAAACAGACCAGACGGGAAACATAGGGCATGTATTGCAGGGATGGCAGCGTGCCGTCCTGCAGGTCAACATGTACAAACAGATAACCGGGAAAAAAGGGGCGGATTTTTCGCGAACGGGGATTGACCGGGCAGACGCGCAGGCGCGGATAAAACACTTCTATATCCTTCAGGATGAGCTGGTTGTGCAGCGCTTCTTCTTTATGCGGTTTGCTTTGCAGAACATACCAAAGTTTCGGCATTTTGTCCCCGGGCAACTATTTTATCACAAAACCTGTTCCAGGCTGGATTGGGCAGGTGGTATAATCGGTATAGCCACCGGGTGAAAACGAGAACCACAAAAATATTGTTGATGTATTTAATTCACGAGGCTTTTTAAGTTTTTTATTTCCCGGTGGAGCGCGTCCGCTCTCCGTTTTGTTGAAAGGGCGGAGCATGCAAAAAAGGATGAGGGTATGGCAAATTTTGCATTGATTGGCGCAGCCGGGTATATTGCCCCAAGACATTTACGCGCCATCCGTGACACCGGGAATCGGTTGGTGGCTGCCGTGGATCCACATGATGCGGTGGGCGTGATGGATCAGTACGCCTTTGATATACGCTTCTTCACCGAAATTGAGCGTTTTGACCGCCATTTGGAAAAGCTGCGCCGCGGAGCGCTGGAAAATCGGGTGCAGTGGGTTTCGATCTGCTCGCCCAATTACTTGCATGACGCCCATTGCCGGCTGGCAATGCGCGTGGGCTCGGACGTGATCTGTGAGAAACCATTGGTGATCAACCCGTGGAATCTGGATCAGTTGGCGGAGATTGAAGCTGAAAGTGGACGCCGTGTGTTCACTGTACTTCAATTGCGCGTCCACCCTGAGCTGGTGCGGCTCAAGGAACAATTGGCTGCGGGGGCAGGCGGGCAGCGGGATGTTGTTCTGACCTATGCCACCTCGCGCGGGCAGTGGTACCATCATTCCTGGAAAGGGGTGGCGGAGAAGTCCGGCGGGATTGCCACCAACATTGGCATCCACTTTTTTGACCTGTTGATGTGGCTGTTCGGGGATGCCGGGGAGGTGCGCGTTTTCCACGACGATGCCCAACGAATGGCAGGATTCATTGAGTTGGAACGCGCCCGGGTGCGTTGGTTTCTGTCGGTGAATCCGGCTGACCTGCCCTTTACAGCGGAGCCGGGAAAGCGCAGCACATACCGCTCGATCAGCGTGGATGGGCAGGAGATAGAATTTTCCGAGGGTTTCAACGACCTGCATACCCGCGTGTATGAGCGCACGCTGGCTGGGCAGGGGTTCACCATTGCCGATGCGCGACCCTCCATCACCCTCACTCACCGCATACGCCACACACCACTATCCCAGGCCGGGGAACTGGCGCATCCCTTCTTGAGAGCCAATCATGAGTGAAGATGTATTCGTTCACCCTTCCAGTTATGTGGATGACGGCGCCCTCATTGGCACTGGCACCAAGATCTGGCATTTCTGCCACGTGATGAGTGGGGCGCGCATTGGGCGAGGCTGCTCGCTCGGGCAGAATGTGCTGGTGGCCAGCGGGGTGGAGATTGGTGACAACGTCAAGATTCAGAACAATGTCTCGCTGTACACCGGTGTGGTGGTGGAGGATGATGCCTTTCTGGGACCGTCCATGGTCTTCACCAACGTGATCAATCCGCGCAGCCACGTGACCCGCAAACACGAATATAAAATCACCCGCGTTTGCCGGGGCGCGTCGGTGGGCGCCAATGCCACCATTGTGTGCGGGGTGACCCTGGGCAAATATTCATTCGTGGGAGCGGGTTCGGTGGTCACCCGGGATGTGCCCGATTTTGGATTGGTGTACGGCAACCCCGCCCGCCTGCGCGGATGGATGTGCCAGTGTGGTATTCAGCTCGTTTTCTCGCCGTTGGGTGCGGCCGAAACAGCCGTCTGCGCGGCTTGCGGCGACCGTTATGAGAAACGGGGCAACCTGGTGGCGCCTTTGGGGAAGGAGTCGCCATGATCCCCATGTTGGATCTGGTGGCGCAATATCGCGCGATTCAATCCGAAATTGAGGCTGCGATGCTGGGCGTGCTGGAGAGCGGGCATTTCATCCTCGGCCCGAATGTCAGCGCCTTCGAACAAGAAATGGCCGCATACCTGGGTGTTAAACACGCAGTGGGCCTGGCTTCGGGCACCGACGCGCTCATCATTGCGCTGCGCGCGGCGGGGATCGGGGCGGGAGACGAAGTCATTGTCCCGGCTTATTCATTCTTTGCCACAGCGGGCTGTGTGATGACGGTCGGGGCTACCCCGGTGTTCGTGGACATTGAACCTCACACCTACAGCCTGGATGCAGATCAGATGGAATCGCGCCTGACGCCGCGCACCCGCGCCATTCTCCCGGTGCATCTCTATGGTCAGCCGGTGGATATGAACGGTGTGTTGTCGCTGGCCCGCGACCGGGGACTGCTGGTGATCGAAGACAATGCGCAGGCGATCGGCGCTGAATTCCAGGGACGCAAAACCGGCGGATTGGGCGACATTGGCTGTCTGAGCTTTTACCCGACCAAGAACCTGGGGGCATACGGCGATGCCGGGATGCTGGTGACTAATGATGACCGGCTGGCCGAGTCCGCGCGCATGTTGCACACCCACGGCTGGAAGAAGAAATACTTCCCCGAGATGTTGGGGTACAACTCACGGCTGGATGAAATTCAAGCGGCTGTCTTAAGGGTCAAATTGAAGTACCTCGACGACTGGAATGCCGGGCGGCGGGAACTGGCGCACGAGTACAGCCGACTTCTGGCTGATGGTCCGGTCAGAGTGCCTTATGAACGACCCGGGGCCACCCACGTGTATCACCTGTACATCATCCGCAGCGGGCAGCGCGAAGTATTGCGTGAACGACTCAAAGCGGCTGGGATTGCCAGCGATGTGTATTATCCCCAGCCCATGCACCTGGCAGTTCCCTGCCGTGCGCTGGGCTGCAAACCGGGTGATTTCCCGGCTGCAGAGCAGGCCTCGCGCGAAACGCTTGCCTTGCCGCTTTACCCGGAAATGACCTTTGAGCAGGCGGCTGAAGTGGCGCGAATCGTGCAAGGATGATGGAGGCGCCTTGGTGATGAACCCTGACCAATGTTGTTTCCATCGAGAGAAAGGTTTTTGGTTATTATCCGCAATGGGGTGGTCTGATCCATCGTTCACCCAAGGGGGCCTTAATGAAAGAACCTCTGGAAATTGAAATGCCGAATTCTTCCACATCAACTCTGCCTTCAAGTCGTCCAAATTTCGAGCGCAGGATGAGCGCCATCCTCAAGCGGCTCTTTGACATCGTGGTTTCATTTTTAGGCTTGGTGGTGCTCTCGCTGTTTTTAGGTGCCATCGCCTTTGCCATCTGGCGGACGGATCGCAAGCGTGTTCTTTTCTGGGGCAAGCGCGCCGGGCGCAACGGAAAAGAGTTTCTCATTGCCAAGTTCCGCACCATGTATGAGAATGAGGCCAGTTATCAGGGAGCAAAAATCACCGCCCAGGATGACCCGCGCATCACCCCACTGGGACGCTGGCTGAGGGATACCAAGATCAATGAGCTTCCCCAGTTATGGAATGTGCTGCGCGGCGACATGAGTCTGGTGGGGCCGCGCCCTGAGGATGTGGACATCGCCGCAGGATGGCCGGAGGATGTGCGCCGTGAGATTCTGTCGGTGCGCCCGGGCATCACCAGCCCGGCGTCGATCCTCTACCGGGATGAGGAAAAACGGCTGCACAATCAGGGGGTGATGGACGAATATGTCAATGAAATCCTGCCGTCCAAGCTGCGTTTGGACCAGATTTATGTGCGCAGCCGCACCTTCCTGGGCGACCTGGATATCATCTTTCTGACCTTCATCGCCCTGATTCCGCGCCTGGGGGAAGTGACGGTCTCGGAAAGCATGCTGTTCTGGGGTCCCTTTTCGCGCCTCACCTCGCGCCATTTGTACTGGCTGCTGCTGGATGTGCCGATTGCTTTTGTCTCCATCGCGCTGGCTGGCGGCATCTGGCGCCTGGGCGCGCCATTGGATCTCGGTTTGGGTCAGGCGGTTATGGTCGCTTTTTTTGCGGCATTGTTTTTCAGCGCCATCAACGGCCTGCTGGGTATCAATCGGATTGAATGGTCGCGCGCCCAGGCATCGGATGTTTTTGGGCTGGCGCTCTCAGATGGCCTGGCCACTTTTATTTTATATCTGATCGACCTGATTAATCCGGTACGGCAGCACCTGCCGCTGAGCCTGTGGTCGCTGTTTGGTGTATTCACTTTGCTGGGATTCACGGCAGCCCGCTACCGCTTGCGCCTGGTCACCGGTTTGGCCACTCGCTGGCTGCGCTACCGCGGAGGTGCAACCAGCCTGGGTGAGCGCGTGCTGATCGTGGGCGCGGGCGACATGGGCGCTGTCTCAGCCAAGCTGTTGATGCAAATTAAATTCCTGCCGGTGTTCTCCATCGTGGGGATGGTGGATGATGATCTACGTAAAAGTGGGATGCGCATGGAGGGCTGTCAGGTGCTGGGCACCACCCAGGATATCCCCCGTCTGGTGGATGAAAAAGATATTGGTGTGATCCTGTTTTCCATTACCCGCATCCAGCCCGAAAAACGTAAACAGGTGCTGGCGTTGTGCCGCCAGACCCCGGCGCGGGTGGTGATGATCCCTGACTTGTTGGATGTTGTCTCCGGGTATTTACGCGCTTCGATCACAGTTGAGGGTGATCATGTCCACACCAACGGATGGGATGGCTGCATCCCCAAGCAGGTGGTTCTGGATTGGTTGGTGGAGATTGAGGCGTTGACCGAGGCGGACCCCAATCGGGCGGTGGACCGCATCCGACAATTGGTCAGCCTGGTCCAGAACCCGAAAAGAAAGGAGCAAGTATGAAAGCAGATTACTGGCGGGGCCGGCAGGTTCTGGTCACCGGCGCGGGCGGGTTCATCGGCAGTCACCTCGTGGAGCAGCTGGCCCTGACTGGTGCTGAGGTGCGTGCCTTTGTGCGTTACAATTCGCGCGGCGATCCGGGATTGCTGCGCATGCTGCCACCGGCTTTGTTCAAGCAGGTGCACGTCATTGCGGGCGACCTGCGCGATCCGTCGGCGATGCTGAATGCCACCCGCGGAATTAACCATGTCTTCCACCTCGGCGCGTTGATTGCCATCCCCTATTCTTACCATCATCCGGTGGAGGTGATTGAGACCAATATCATCGGCACGCTCAACGTGTTAAACGCAGCCCGCGAGCAGGGCGTTGAGCGTGTGGTGCACACTTCCACCAGTGAAGTGTACGGCACTGCACAGCGTGTGCCGATGGATGAAGCCCACCCGCTGCAAGGTCAATCGCCTTATTCAGCCAGCAAGATCGGCGCGGATAAAATTGCCGAAAGTTATTTTCGATCGTTCGATTTGCCGGTGGTCACACTGCGCCCGTTCAACACCTACGGCCCGCGCCAATCCGCGCGGGCGGTCATCCCCACCATCATCACGCAGGCATTGACCGGCGAGGTGGTAAAGTTGGGCAACCTGGAAGCCCGCCGCGACCTGACCTATGTAGCCGATACGGTGAACGGCTTTTTGTGCGTCGCTGAAGCAGAGCATGTGGAAGGCGACACCTTTAATCTGGGCACCGGTCAGGAGGTCAGCGTGGGGGAGTTGGTCGAGGTGATTTTCTCGCTGCTGGGGAAAACTCCCGCGGTGGAGGTGGAACGCGAGCGGCTGCGCCCTGAGAAAAGCGAGGTGCAGCGTTTGCTGTCCGACAACTCGTCCGCCCGCCAACGGCTGGGTTGGCAGCCAGAGATGCCGCTGCGTGAGGGATTGCGCCGCACGATTGATTGGATCGCTGCCCACCTGTCCATGTATCAGACCGACCATTATCAGCTGTGATCCAAGGCGAGTTGCCGTTCAGGTGTAAAATTAAACTGGTAGACAGCATGATTGTGCATATAAGGAGGAGCAAATGAAGGCAGTTGTTTTGGCAGGGGGCAAAGGGACACGGCTGGCGCCCTACACCAAAGTCATTCCCAAACCGTTGATGCCCATCGGAGATATGCCCATCCTCGAAGTGATGCTGCGCCAGATCAAGCGTGCCGGTGTGGATGAGGTAACGCTGGCCGTGGGGCATATGGGGCAGTTGCTGCAGGCTTTCTTCAACAATGGCGCGCAATATGGATTGTCGATTCGTTACAGCATGGAGCAACAGCCGCTGGGAACCGCCGGACCGCTCAGCCTGATCGAAGGGCTGGATACCTCTTTTTTGGTGATTAACGGTGACACCCTCACCTCGCTGGATTTCCGGGATTTCATCAATTACCATCATGCCAATAACGCAGCGGCCACCATTGCCATGTACTGCCGCAAGGTGCATGTGGACCTGGGCGTTATCCAGACCAATGAAAACAAAGAAGTCATCGGGTATATTGAAAAGCCGACCTACGAATTCATGGTCAGCATGGGCATCTACCTGTTTGACCCGCGGGTGCTGGAATACATCCCGTATAACCAGTACCTGGATTTTCCGCAGTTGGTGCACAAATTGATCCAGGCTAACGAGCGCGTGATGGGTTATTACTTTGCCGATTACTGGAAAGATCTGGGGCGCCCGGATGATTACGAACAGGCGATTGCCGATTTTGAAAACATGCGCTCGATCTTTCTGAATGGAGAATAAAAATGGACTGGCGCGTAACGCTGGCTGATCTGGATATCGGTGCGGAAGAAGAACAGGCTGTAGTGGGAGTCATCCGGCGCAAGTGGCTGACCATGGGCGAGGTGACTCAGCGTTTTGAAGAGGAATTCGCATCCCTGACTGGTGCGAAGCATGCCTTCGCGGTGACCAATGCCACCGTTGGACTGCACCTGGCCTGTGTGGCGGCGGGGTTGGGGCCGGGTGATGAGGTCATTCTACCGTCGCTGACGTTTGTGGCTACGGCGGCAGCGGTGTTGTATACAGGCGCGGTGCCGGTGTTTGCGGATATTCAAGGTGAAGATGACCTGACCATCGCACCGCAGGCCATCGAGCGCTGCATCACCTCGCGCACACGGGCGATCATGGTGATGCATTACGGCGGATACGCCTGCGACATGCCTGCCATCCTGGCGCTGGCAGAGCAGCATGGGCTGCAGGTGTTGGAAGATGCCGCTCATGCTCCCGGTTCCTGGTTGGAGCAGAGGCATCTGGGCACCTGGGGTCGGATTGGCGTGTTCAGCTTCTTTTCCAACAAGAATCTGGCTACCGGCGAAGGGGGCATGTTGGTCACCGATGAGGATGAACTGGGCGCGCGTTTGCACACCCTGCGCTCGCATGCCATGACCACGCTCACCTGGGATCGTCACCGCGGACATGCCTGGAGCTATGATGTGACCGATGTGGGCTACAACTACCGCCTGGACGAAATCCGCTCGGCCATCGGTCTGGTGCAGTTGCACAAGCTGGAGCATCACAACCAACGCCGGCGTGATTTAAGTGCGCTGTACTGGCGCTTATTCCAGGAGCAGTCGCCGGAGGTGGGGCTGCCCTTCCGCACTCACGCAAGCATCTCCTCGGGGCACCTGTTCCCGATTTTGCTGCCGCCCGGCTGCGATAAAATTCGCTTCATGGAACACATGAAAGCACAGGGGATCCAAACCAGCATCCACTATCCACCAATTCACACCTTCAGTTATTACCGCAGGCAGTTTCCGCAGGTAACGCTGCCGCTGACTGAACAAATAGCGGCGCGCGAAGTGACGCTGCCGCTGCACCCATTGATGAACGAGGAGACGGTGGCGGATGTGGTCGCCTGTGTGCGAGACAGTCTTCGTGTAGCCGTGGATTAAGATGCGCGCGTTGGACCGCCATGTTGCCTTGATTTTGATGGGGCTGCATTGGGCGCTGCTGTTGGTTGCAGCGCCTTTTTTGCTTTTTCCCACCCCTGATCACAGCCCGGCCCTGCTGTTGGTGCCGTTCAGCCTGCTGCTTGCCTGGGCGGCCAGCCGCCGGGCGCTGCCGGTGACGGCGATGAACGTCCCCATTCTGCTGCTGGCCACCATGCTGCTGGTCAGCCTGTGGGCCACCTTTGATCTTAGCCACAGTCTGCCGAAGATCGCGGGCTTGCTGTGGGGATTGGCTGTGTTCTTCGCCTTTGCCCGCGCAGCCCAGTCGCACACCGGTTGGGGATGGAGCCTGGCTGGTTTTCTGGCGGCGGGATGCGCTGTGGCAGCCGTCAGCCTGCTGGGCACAGCCTGGGTTTCCAAATTTACCCTGTTGGCTCCTTTTCTCGCGCGTTTCCCGCAGGTTTTCACGGGACTGGCGGGGGCTGAGAGCGGGATTCATCCCAACGAGGTGGCCGGGGCGCTGCTGTGGGTGCTGCCCGTTTTCCTGGTGATTTTATCCGCCATGTTGTTGCGTCCGTCGGGCTGGTTTTCGCGCCGCAGATTGTGGCACGCTTTCAGTGTGGTTGCGCTGGCCCTTGGCGGGCTGTTCTGCCTGGTGGCCTTTCTGCTCTCGCAATCGCGGGGCGGTTATCTCAGTTTTCTGCTGGCCGCGCTGCTGGCATTCTGGGCGGCTTTGCCCCGGCGCTGGCGTTGGATTTCATTGGTGGTGATGGTTCTGGTTGCTGCGGCAGGCGGCGTGTACATTCAGCAGCAGGGAGGTTTGAACCAATTGTGGATGCGCCTGGCCAGTCAGGCGGATAACAGCGCATCCTGGTCATTGAGCACCCTGGCAGGCAGGCTGGACATCTGGGCGCGCGCCATCTACGCCATTGGCGATTTCCCCCTCACCGGGATGGGAATGAACAACTTCCGCAGGGTGGTGCATTTGTTGTACCCCCTGGCGGAGAATCCGCCCGATCGGGACTTTGGACATGCGCACAATGAGTTTTTGCAGACCGGGTTGGATCTGGGCATCCCTGGGCTTATAGCGCTGGCTTCCACCTATATATCCGGATTCTGGATGCTGCTGCGGATGTGGAAACGCGCCGGGCAGATGCCTCATGCGGATATATTCGTGGGTGAGCGCCTGGATGAAGGCCGGCGGTTCATCGAGCGCAGCCTGGCGCTCGCGCTGGGCACAGGTTTGTTGGCCCATTTCTTCTACGGCATGACCGACGCGGTGGCGCTGGGCGCCAAACCGGGATTTCTTTTCTGGATGCTGCTGGGCTTGATCGCCGGTTTATATAACCGGCAGCAAGAGGGGGCGGGCGGATGATCAACTGGGTTGCGCTGGGAATCAACGCGCTGTGGATCCTCGGACTGGGATTGGCGCTGGCGGGGCTTGGTTTTGCGTGGCAAACCAGAGCCTCGGAAGAGAGCAGGCTGGGAAATCATCATGCGCGGCGCGCGGTCTGGGCGGTTATCTGTGCAGGGTTGCTGTTGTTTTGCATGGCCTGGTCGGCATTGGCTGAGCTGCTTTGGATGCAAATCGCCTGGGGCGCCCTGGCGATTGGTTTTGCCTATCTGGCCTGGCGCAATCGCACATGAACGCAATTGATCGCAGCGATTCCACCCGCAAACCAGGCGCCTGGCGCTGGGGCATCGGTTTGCTGGTCAGTCTGGCGTGCATATACCTGGCGTTGCGCGAGGTGAATTGGTCTGAGGTGGACATGAGGCTGCGCGAAGCCGACCTGTGGCTGCTGACCCTGGGAGTGGGCAGCGTGCTGGCCACTTTCTTGGCCAAAGCCAGGCGCTGGACGCGCATCTTCCCGCGCGAACAACGCCCTCGCCTTGCAACCGCTTTCCGCATCCAATCCATCGGCATGCTGCTCAACACCTTTTTGCCGGCCCGTCTGGGAGACCTGGGGCGGGCTTATTGGATGGGTGAAGCCCAATCCTTGCGCAAAGCCTTCGCGCTGGGCACGCTGGTGGTGGAAAAGCTGATGGATTTAATCCTGGTGGTCTTGACGCTGGGGGTTGTGATGCTGCAAATGTCGCTTCCAGATTGGATTCTGATCCCCTGGCAGCGGCTTTCCATCGCGGTCGGGCTGGCGGTGCTGGTGGTTGGCGGAGTGATCTGGCAGCGGATGGCACTGCTGCGACTGATTCAGCGCGTCAGCGGGCGCGCGCAGCAGCCCTGGCTGGCTTGGCTGAGTGAACAGGCGGCGGCTGGGGTTGAAAGTTTCAGCATGTTGGGACAGGCAGGACAACTATCCGTGGTGGTGGTCTGGTCGTTGATCGCCTGGGGGTTGTCCGCCTCGACCAATGCCATCCTGTTCCTGGCGCTGGGGGTCAAGGTGCCGCCGGGAGCGGCCTGGCTGCTGTTGGTTGTTTTACAGCTCGGGGTGGCCGTGCCGTCTTCGCCCGGGCGGATTGGCGTGTTTCATTACCTGACCTTGCTGGTGCTGCAGCTTTATGGGGTGGCGCATGGCGTCGCCCTCAGCGTGGGCATCCTGCTGCATCTGGTGGTGGTGGGCAGTATCACCGCGGTTGGGCTGATTTGCCTCTGGCGGCAAAAGATCACCTGGGCTGACTTGCGCCAGCATTTTGCACGTTTCAATCCACGGGAGGGAAATTGAAATGCGCATTTCGGTGATCGTGCCAGCTTATAACGCCGCCGACATTCTGGCAGATTGCCTGGATGCGCTCCTGGCGCAGACCCGCGCTCCAGAGGAGATCATCGTCGTGGATGACGGCTCCAGCGATAAAACCGCTGAGATCGCCTGTTCGAAGGGCGTTGTGGTGCTGACGCAACCCAATCAGGGGCCGGCTGCTGCGCGCAATCGCGGAGCAGAACAGGCCAGCGGCGATGTGCTGCTCTTTACCGACGCAGACTGCGCGCCTGCGCCGGACTGGGTGGAGCGGTTGATCGCACCGTTTGCTGATGCGGACGTGATCGGGGCGAAAGGCGCTTACCTTTCCTGCCAGATGGGGGTCGTGCCGCGCTTTGTGCAGCAGGAATATGAGTCCAAGTACCGCCGGCTGTTGCGCCAGTCATCCATCGATTTCATTGACACCTATTCCGCCGCCTACCGGCGCGCAATTTTCCTGGAAAACGGCGGCTTCGATCCTTCCTTCCCGGTGCCTTCGGTGGAAGATCAAGACCTTTCCTTCCGCCTGGCGCGCAAGGGCTACCGCATGGTTTTCGTCCCCCAAGCCCGGGTGGTCCACCGCCATGACGCCAATCTGGGCGAGTATGTGCGGCGAAAATCCGGGATTGGTTACTGGAAGGCGCTTCTGTTGCGCTTTTTGCCGGAGAAAACGTTTGCCGATTCGCACACGCTGCCTTCGCAGCGTTGGCAGATCTTGTTTCTGGGTTTGGCGCTGGCTGGTGTGTTTGCCAGCGCATTTTGGGTGCACGCTTTTTGGTTATCGGTTGTTACGATTGCATTGTTCCTGATCAGCGGAGGCGACTTCCTGGCCCAAATCGCGAAGCACGATCGTTCCATTCTGTGGGCGGCGCCGGGTCTGTTGTTCTGCCGCGCAGCCGCATTGGGCTGGGGGCTGCTGGTCGGTTTTCTGAACCCGCCGACGGCTTCTTTGCGCGTTTCTGGCGGTCTGCATGCCTATGAGTTGATCGCCAAGCGCGGGATGGACATCCTGGGTGCCCTGGTGGGATTGGTCGTGTTTGCTCCGCTGATTGCGGTCTGTGCGCTGGCGGTCAAGCTGGACAGCCCGGGTGCGGCGTTTTTTGTGCAAGAACGGGTGGGAAAGAACGGGCGGCTTTTTAAAATTATCAAGCTGCGCAGCATGCGGATGGGGGCTGAGCGGCAGGTGGAGCAGGTTTTGGCTGAAAATCCGCTGGCAGGCCCGGCCTTTAAACTGCCAGCCGACCCGCGTCTGACGCGCTTGGGGCGCTTTTTGCGGCGCTGGAGCCTGGATGAGCTGCCCAACCTGTGGAATGTGCTGCGCGGCGATATGAGCCTGGTGGGGCCGCGTCCGGAGGAGAGCTGGGTGGTGGCGCGCTACACCGACCATCAGCGCTTGAGGCTGCTGGTCAAGCCCGGCATGACCGGTCCCATGCAGGTCAGCGGGCGGGGGGATCTGGATTTTGACGTGCGGCTTGAGCTGGAATTGGATTACATCCGCAATTACAGCCTGTGGCGCGATCTGGAGATACTGGCGCGAACCCCGGGCGCTGTGATTTGTGGTAGGGGAGCCTATTGATTGGATGGCTATGCCGAGGACAACGACATTGAATTACGCCAGAAGATCGGCGTGCTTACCCCCAATGACAACGTGCGCCTGAGGGTGGTGGGCTTGATGGCCAAGGGGAGGGCCGGGGTTGACCAACAACGGCGCGTTTGGTGTCGTCCCGATTCGCACTGCGCGGCGCCTGTTTGAGCGAGAAGACGAAGCGCCTCACGCACACGCATCATGGATGCGAATCGTTATGTATTTGATCCAGGGGCTAACAGACGGACGTAGAAATCGGCCCGTTCCCTGACCTCGTCCACCTGGTTGATGTGGATCACCTGTTCGGCTTTGATGCGGTGGAGAGCCACCGGGAGCAGCTCCGGCCGCACCACCACCAGCGCGTGGGTGTACCGCTCTGAGGCCAACGCATCAAACGCGCTCAGCCAGCCGGAGGCTTGTTCAAATTCAAGCGGACCCAGCTCATCCACCACCAGTACATCACAGGGCACGCTGGCAGCCAGCACCCGGTTGCCCCACTCGATCACCTGTGGGTCGAAAAACAGCGGGCCGTAGGCCAGGTCGCTTTCGGCCAGGCGCTGGATGCCGGCCAGACGGCGCCTTTCTTCACCGCGGATATCCTCGGCCCAAATGCTCTCTTTTTCCCCGTTCAGGTACAGCGCGGGTGAGAGAATGCCGGCCACATCCATGCCCAGCTTCTGCGCCTTTCTCACAAAGGTCTGACAAAAGGTGGTTTTTCCGCAGCCACGAAAACCGGAAACAATCCATTGTTTTACAGCCATGATATTTGTCGTCTCCCTTCCACCTGGATAATTTTAACCGGAACACGATAAATGCGCGATAAATTTTCCGGGTTGGCAACCAATTCGGTGGGACCTGAAACCAGGACGTTGCCCTTCTCCATAAGCACGGCCTCATCACTCACCGCCAAAGCGATATCTGGTTCATGGGTGGTCAGCAGGATGGTGGCGCCGCGGGATTGCAGGTCGCGCAGGATCTGCACCAGGCGGTATTTGTTGCTCAGATCCAGGTGAGAGGTGGGCTCATCCAGCAGCAGCAGGCTGGGCTCTTGGGCAAGCGCGCGGGCAGCCAGCACCAACTGGCGCTCTCCGCCGCTGATGCCGAGGATGGAGTGGTCGTACAATTCAGCCGCTCCCACCTTTTCAAGCGCGCCGTAGGCGATTTCCTCATCCGTCCGGGTGGGCATGCCCAGCGGCGGCAGATAAGGCGCGCGACCGAGGAGCACATATTCCAGCACGCTGTACTCAAAGGGGGTGTGCTCGCTTTGCGGGATGAGGGCGATCTCCTGACCCAGCTCACGACGGCTGTAAGACTGGATGGGTTTTCCGCGAAATGCGATCGTGCCTGCCCAGGGTTTGAGCCAGCCGAGGGCCAGAAAAAGCAGCGTGGTTTTCCCGGCGCCGTTGGGTCCGAGGATGGCGGTGATGCTGCCGGTCCTGATCGCCAGGTTGAGACCGCTCAGCACAGGCGGGAGATGCCGGTCATAGCCGAAGTGAAGGTTTTGAAAAGACAGCAGGGGCGCGCTCATCGTTCGATTTTTACCCCCCGCGATACCATCAGGATGATGAAAATTCCTGCGCCGAGCAGCGAGGTGAGGATGCCGATGGGGATTTCACCGGCCAGCAGGCTGCGTGAGAGGTCATCGCACAGGATGGCGAATATCCCGCCCAGCAGCATAGCGCCGGGCAGGGTGTAGCGCGTGTCGGAGCCAAACAGGCGGCGGGCGATGTGGGGCATGATCAAGCCGACCCAACCCACCATCCCAGCCACCGAGATGACCGCCGCGGCAGGCAGCACCGCCGCGGTGATTAACAGCAACCGCTCGCGTTTGGGCGCGGCACCGAGTGAAAAGGCGGTTTCTTCATGCAACGATAACAGGTTGAGCCGCCAGCGGAAGAGGAAGAGCACACTCAATCCCAGCAGGCTGGCGGGCAGGATTGAAAAGAACTGACGCCAGGTGATGCTGGATAGCCCGCCCAACAACCAAAAGGTGATTTCCGGGAGCTGGCTCAAAGGATCGGCGATGTATTTGAGCACGCCCAGTCCGGCTGAATACAGGGCAGAAATGGCGATGCCCGACAACACCAGGCGCAGCACCCAGCCGCCGTAGCGGATGCGCCGCGCCAGAAAGTACGAGAACGCCAGCCCGCTGAAGGCGAACACCACCGCTGCCCCCTGGGTGACAGCCGCGGAGGCGCCAAGGAAGACGATGGACAACGCTGCGCCGAAGGCCGCTCCCTGGGAAACACCCAGGAAGCCCGGTTCAACCAGCGGATTGCCAAACAGCATCTGGAACACCGCGCCGGAAGCGGCCAGCGAAATTCCCATCAACAGCGCCGTGAGCAGGCGCGGCAGGCGCAGGTTGAACACCAGCAGCCGGGCGAGATCATCCTGCTGAATTTGCGCAGGGGAGATCAGGCCCAGGCTGGGGTAGCGCCCCCACAGAAGCGAGAGGAGGAAGAAAATCCCCAATCCCACGCTTAGCCAGACCAGGATGCGCAGGCGAACATGGTTTCGCAAGAGGACCTGCTGCACAGCGGAGTCAGGGAAGTTGGCAGAACTCAAGGCAGGTCGCCCTTGAAAGCCGGGCGGATTTTCTCCTCAAAGACTTTGGCATCCAGGCCGTAGACCGTCTGGTAGAACTGCTGGGCGGTCTGAACGATATCAGTTTGGGGGAACCGGTCGGGGTGTATGCGGGTTGCCAGCCAGGTGAGGCCAAGCACCCAGCGCGCGTCCGGCTGATCCCAACTGTAGAAGTCCCTGGCGAAGGCGTAGAGTTTGCCCTCTTTTACGGCGCGCAGCGCCTGCCATTGGGCGTCTTCTTTCAGCTTGCCCACCACTTCAGAGGGATTGGCGAAATAAGAAATGACGAAAATCTGATCGGCGTCCCAGGCGGCAATCTGTTCCAGGGTCACCTTGGTCCAGCCCTTGCCGGGGTTGGCATCCGCCCAGATGGGCTCGCCGCCCGCCATTTCCACGAGGCGGGTTTGCATCCAGCTCATCGGCGGCACGTTGAAGGCCACCACGCCGTCCTTGTCCGAATAATACAGCAGCAGAATGCGCGGTTTTTGGGAGACATCCTTGACCGCGTTTTGCACATTCGCCACCTGGTTTTGATAATAGCTGATCAATTGCTGGGCGCGGGCCTCGTTCTGGAAGATCTTGCCCAAATTGGTCAGATCGCGCTCGTATTGTTCAGGCGTCTCCAAATCTACGTACAGGACAGGGATGTTGAGCGTTTCCACGCTCATACCCATGCTCTCGCGCAGATAACTCTTCAGGATCACCAGGTCGGGCCTGGCGGCGGCGATCTGTTCAGCGGAGGCTTCCTGCTCGAGGATGGTTTTTTCCTCATAATTTGGGTCGATCAGCAGGTTGAAAGCGGCAGAACTTTGACCGGACTTGCCCAACGCGACCACGCGTTGCGCGGCTTCGGGAAACATATATACGGCGTCCATGACCAGCGTGAGGGCTTTGCCGGTGATGGCGATGCGCTGCGGTGCTTTCTCCAGCTTGACCTCACGGTCCAGGGCGTCGGTGACGATAATGGGTGCGGCACTGGCGGTGGTCGGCTCGGCCGGTTGATCAGCGGCCGGCGGCACGGCCTGTGGCGTACAGGCGCTGAGGATGAACAGTGTGACGAAAAGCGCGAATAAGATTTTTTTCATTTTTATTATCTCTCCTTGGATTTTATTACGAAGGTGGGTAATATTTCTTGCAGCCAGTGAAGTATCGCCTGGACCTGTTTTAATCGAAAGCTAAATACATACCGAGAATATCCCTGGCTGCTCTCCATTTGTGCGGTCAAGGATGCCAGCCATCCACGGCAAATAGCTTCCTGCTGTTGAAATAGTGAAGTGACCTCATCGGGATCAGCCTCGTTCAAAAAAGCAAGCCGCGATAGGAAATCCTGGCGAAAATAGCGCGCGGAGCGCACCGGGGTCAGCAGCCAGACACGAAAAGCCTGTTCACCGGCCGAGGTGACCTGGTATTGCTTGCGCTGGGGCGCTGAAGCGCCCGGGGTGCGTTCGGCGCTCAGGAAACCAAGCCGCTCCAGCTTTTCCAATGCAGCATACAGGCTGCCGGTTTTGACCTGCCAGATCACGCCCATACCACCCGTTTGATTCCAGATATGCAGCAGTTCATAGCCGTGCACTGGCTGGCGGCGGACCAACCCAAGGACGACATATTCGAGGCGTAAGGGGAGGGCGGGACGTGGGGACATGGCGAAGGCAACTTACCACTATTCATTAAATGAATAACTGGTATTTTACCCTTCTGTGTTAGGTTTGTCAATTTAAAAAAAATAGGCCTGGTGCGAATGACCTGTGACGAAGCTTGCCTACCCTGCATCGGCGGAGAACGCCGTTTGCGGGACCTGCCCGGTTTCCACAGTCACCAGGCGCACTCCCTGAACCCGCACCTGGCGAAAATTGGCTCCCTGACGCACATACGGCAGGACGGCCTGGGGATGGGTGACGACGGAGCCGGACAGCACATGAACGCCGAAATCGAACATGAGCGGCGAGAGCGGTGTGCTGGGGCCGAGGAGCAGCACCCTGGCGCCGGGCTTGCGCAACTGCATGATCCCCTCGAAGGTGTGGTTGATCAGCGTGGTGGAGGTGATGGCCAGGATATCCGCCTGTGGGATGACATCCGGCGCGGCAGAAGCGGGCAGGTCATCCTCGCGGGGATTAAGCTCCAGCACCCACAATGTCTTGACTTTTTCGCGCAGAGATTGCACGAAGGGGAAATGCCCGATCAATGCCACCTGGCTGTAGGCCCCGTGGCGGGCAATGTAATCCTCGGCGGCCAGGTCAACCATGTTGTCGATGGGCGGCAGCAGCGCATTGATGGTCGCCAACCCGACGCTGACCTCGGTGAAGCTCTTGGAAAAGACCAGTTGAGCCAGTTGCAGCGCGTCGAACCCCTCGAGCTGACCGGCGGCTTCCACAGCCGGCAGCCGCGCATGCTCAAATTCCGGGTTGGATTGCGTGGCTGCCAATCCGCAGCGCTGCACACCCTGGGTTTCGACCAGTACGGCAGTCCAATGCAGACCGATGGCCACACTGACGACCTTTCCGTCCGATAAGTTTGATATCAAGCATTTAAAGATATCCAATATATACCCTTTTCCCAGGAGGATGAATTGCTTTGAGTCTACTATGAAATCGACCGCTCCTCCTTTGGCGGCTGTGGTTTTTTTAACCTGGTTTCAACGAATGCTTTGCAGCCAGGCGAAAACAAGCGCCACGATCAGGCTGATCAGCCCAATGCCGACTGCGATGAGGGTGGAAATTTTCTGTCGCATGTTTCCCCTCCTATACCAAGTCGAAGCGCTCTGAGTGGAAATCCCCGGGCCATGTACCCAGTTGATCCATTAACCGTTCTACTGCGTTCATCATCGGCGCGGGACCGCAGATGAAAATTTCCACCCGGTTGGGCTGGTGGGTGTCTGGCAGGCGATTTTTCAGGATTTCCAGGCTGACGAACCCTTTTTCGCCTTCCCAATCGGGCGGTGGATTTTCCAGCACATGGGTGACGCGCAGGTTCAGGCGGCTGCTGAGGGTTTCAATTTCTTCACGGAAAATGACCTGTTCCCAATCCTTGTTGGCATAAATAAGGGTCAGCGGGCGCTGATCGCCGCGGTCTGCCAGGGAGCGCAGCATGCTCATGATGGGCGTAATGCCCACGCCGCCGGCGATGAAAGCCAGCTCGCTGGCGTGCGGATGGCGGTCGCAGGAAAAAGATCCAAACGGTCCATCCACATAGACTGTCTCGCCGGGCTTGAGGTCTTTGATCTTGCCCGTGAAATCCCCAAGGGCTTTGATGGTGAAGGACAATTGGTGCGTCTGTTCGCTGCTGGAGGAGATGGAGAAAGGGTGTTCCGTGTCGGCAAAGGGCGAATCGCGGACGGTGATCCAGGCAAACTGGCCGGGGGTGAAGCGGAATCCGGGGTGATTGACCGGACGCACCGTCACCGTCCAGGTGTTGCTGCGCTCTGCTTTCACCTCGCTGATCTGATACGGCTTTCGTTTCATCATCAGCGGCTTGATCAGGCGGGTATACCCCAGCAGGCCAATCCAGAACAATCCGTAACCGCCCCACAATACACGTTTCCAGGGCAGGTCCACGTAATGACCGACCAAAAGGATGTGCACCAGAGCCAGTGCAACCGCTGCCATGGCCAAGATGGCATGCCAAATACGCCAGCGGGTGTATTCGATTTTCCACTTTTTCCGCCAGACTGAGAGGCTGATCACCCCCAGCAGCGCCAGCACGGCGGTGACTGCGGCGCGCGCGCGCCAGGGCGCCGACCACAGTGCCAGCAGTTTGAGGTTTTCCAGATCGAGGATGAACAATAACAGGGGATGTGCCAGGATAAGAGCCAGAGCGACAAAGGATATCTGACGGTGGAAATGATAAACAATATCGGCGCCGTAGGGGGCTTTGAGCCATTTGAAACGGGCGGTGAGCGCGAATTGCAGCGCCATCATTGCCAGGCCGATGAAGCCCAGACTCACCGACAGCTCGCGCAGGAATTCCCGCCCCACCGGATGCGGGGCGATGAACATGACCAGGACAGGTGAAAGAATCAACAGCAGGTAGATCAGCGCCCACAACAACCCTTGTACGATTAACTTAAGTCTCATCTTTTCATCCCGTCGCGATACCCGTAGGCGCCGGGGCTTATTGCAGGCTCCCGGCTTGGTGCATTGAAAATTGGCCTTATTTTGCTGACGCGCGCAGACCCTCTTTCACCCGCGCGGGCGTGTAGGGAATCTCACGAATCCACACGCCGGTGGCGTTGTGCAGCGCGCTGGCGATGCCCGGGCCGGCGCCGTCCAGAGCCATCTCGGCCACCGATTTGACACCAAACGGCCCGCTGGGCTCATAGGTTTGCACAAATATCACATCCATGGCTGGCATTCCGGCAGCGTGGGCAATTCGATAGGTCAGTAAATCTGTGGTGAGAGGTTGGCCATCAGGGGTGAACAACATTTCCTCGGTGAGGGCAAAGCCCAGCGCCATGGCCATGCCGCCTTCCACCTGCCCGGCAGCAGTGATCGGATTGACCACCCGGCCGCAGTCCACCACCATCAACATGCGCTCGACGTCGATCACGCCTGTCTCCGTATCCACCACAATTTCGACAAACTGCGCAGCCATGGGTGGCGGGCTGAGCTCGGCAGCATGGGAGGCTGAGGCGATGATTTGGTGCTGGTTGAGTTGATGCAGGCTGCTCAGGCCGACTTCGGCATAGGTCACTGACCTGCCGTCAGCGGCAATCACATGTTGATCCTCAATCCTGAGCGCTTGGCTTGGAATGCCCAGCATATCGGCGGCATGGGCGATGATCTGACCTTTGACATCCTCAGCAGCTTTGTGCACCGCGCCGCCGCTGACATAGGTGGTGCTGCTGGCGTAGGCACCTTTGTCAAAGGGCGTCAAATCGGTATCGGCAGCATAGACGATGATGTCTTCTGGTCGGGTTTCCAACACTTCGGCGGCAATTTGGCTGAGGACGGTATCTGCGCCGGTGCCCAGGTCGGTGGCGCCGACCATCAAGTTGAATGAGCCGTCGTCATTCATTTTCAAGGTGGCCGCGGCCATGTCCAGGTTGGCTACAGCGGTGCCGTGCATGGCAACCGACATGCCCATACCGCGGCGGTAGCGCCCGGTTTGCGCCTGATTTTTTTGCCGCTTGGCGTAAAAATCGCTGGCTTTGAGGCCAATGGAGACGCAGTCGGCCAGGCCGCTGGAGAGCAAAGATTGTTTGGTGCCTGCGCGCCCTTCGCCCAGCGCTTCGGCCAGGTGCATGGTGTCGCCAACTTTGATCCAATTGTTGCGCTTGAATTCAGCCACATCCAGCCCGAGATGTTCGGCGACTTCTTCCATCAGCACTTCGATGCCGTACTGGCACTGGGTGGCGCCGTAACCGCGCAGCGCACCGGCTGGAGGGGTATTGGTATAAACGACGTCGCAGCTGAATCGTGCGTTGGGCGGGTTGTAGAGGGTCAGTCCCTTGAAGCCGCCGACCATGTTGACTGTCAGGCCGTGCGTGCCGTATGCGCCAGTGTTTCCGATCAAATACAGGCTGGCGGCAGTCACCTTCCCCTGTCTGACGCCCACCTTATAACGCATGATGCTGGCGTGGCGCGAGCGCGATCCGATGAACTCCTGGGCGCGGGTATATTCCATGCGCACCGGACGGCCGGTGGCCAGGGTGAGGTGCGCGCACAGGTCTTCGAGGATCATCTCCTGTTTGTTGCCAAAACCGCCGCCGATGCGCGGCTTGATGACGCGAATCTTCTTGACCGGCAGGTTGATCAGCGGGGCGACCATGCGCCGGATATGGAAAGGAACCTGAGTGCTGGTGCGTATCACCAGGCGGTCATCTTCGTCCAGATAGGTGATGCATACATGCGGCTCAAGGTGAACATGCTGCTGTTTGGGAGTTCGGTATTCACCTGCCAACACAAAATCAGCCTCGGCGAAGGCGGTGTCCACATCCCCCACCTCGGCGGCGATGTGGTGCACGATGTTATGCCGGGCGTCATGGATACCTTCGGTGTCGGGTTCATCATGAATGATAGGGGCGCCGTCCTGCATGGCCTGTTGTGGGTCCACCACGGCAGGCAGAATCTCGTAGTCCACCTCGATCATGGACAAAGCCTGCTGGGCAATCTCTGGCGTTTCAGCAGCGAGGATGGCGACGCGGTCGCCGACATGGCGCACTTTCGTGTCCAGGCTGACCTGGTCGTAGGGCAACGGTTGAGGGTAGGTCTGACCGCCGGAGGCGTATTTGACCCGCGGGATATCCTGGTGGGTCAGCACGGCGACCACACCGGGCAGTGAGCGCGCGCGGCTGGCGTCAATGCGTGTAATCCGCGCATGGGCATGCGGGCTGGTGAGCAGTGCGCCATAGAGCATGCCGGGGAGGGAGAAATCATCGGTGAACACCGGTCGCCCCTGGGCCAGCTTGTTGCCGTCCACCTTGCGTTCCGCTTTTCCCACCACTTTCAGGGATTGCATTCCGGCGGGCGTGAATATCAGCGGTGGCAGTGGATGACGGCTGCCGTCGCGGCGGTAAAAGGATTCGGGCAGCTCTGCCTGGCTGGGATCGGCGGGCAGCGGTCGGTGTAGAGGGGAGAGAGCTTCCACCGTCCCGCCTTGCAGCATCTCTGCTGCGCGCTGGGCAGCATCCACTGCGCGAACATAGCCGGTGCAGCGGCACAGCACCTGGTCCAGCGCGGCGCGGATTTCGGTTTCGCTCGGGTGAGGATTTTTATCCAACAAAGCTTTGACCACGAGGACCTGCGCCGGTGTGCAATAGCCGCACTGGATGGCGCCAGTCTCGACGAAGGCTTGCTGTATCGGGTGGAGATGTTGTCCCTGGCTTAGCCCTTCGATGGTCAGGATGTTTTTACCATCGGCTTCAACGGCTTTCATGTTGCAACTGGTCGCTGGTTCGCCATTGATCAGCACCACGCATACCCCGCAGGTGCCATCGTCGCAGCCGTATTTTGCACCGGTGTAGCCAAAACGGCGCAAAGCGCGCAGCAAAGTTTCCTCTTCGCCGACCAGCAGCGTTTTCGGTATCTGGTTAATCACCACACTGATCTGTCTCTTTGCCGTTGTCATCTTGGGGCCTCCTTATACTACCCGTTCCAGATATACAGGTTTTATTCAATCAGGTCTTGTGGAAAATCGTTTTTGTCGGGAAGATCATCTTCCATCTTCAGTTTACCCGAAACTTTTTAGCTTGTCGATAATTTCACGGCGCATCGCAAGCTTGTCGAACCTTTTGATGAAGGTCCTCATCTCGATCGTTCACCAAACAGGCGGGTGCCAAGGCGCACGATGTTGGCGCCCTCTTCAATGGCGACCAGATAGCTGCCGCTCATCCCCATTGACAGGTATTGCATGCTCACATTCGTAAGGTTTAGCCCGCCCAGGTGTTCATACAGCCGGCGCGTGGTACGGAAATAGGGCCGGCTTTGCTCAGGCTCGCCGGTCAGCGGGCCCAGGGTCATCAAGCCCTGAACGCGCAGGTGCGGCAGCGCGCTGATATGCAATACCAGCTCTTCGGCGGCTTCTGGAAACACGCCGCTTTTATTGTCCTCTCGCCCGCTGTTGATTTCGATCAAGATGGGCAGGGTTTTGCCCGCCGCAGCGCAGTGGCGGTCGAGCTGTGCGGCGAGGGCGAGCGAATCGACGGTTTCAATCATGTCGAACAATTCGACCGCGGTTTTGGCTTTGTTGCGCTGCAGGTGACCGATCATGTGCCACTCCGCGCGCGCGCCGAGCGCCTGGATGATGGGAGAGGCCTCCTGCACGTAGTTGTAGCCGAACAACCTGATCCCGGCCTGGATGGCTTCCTCGACCTCGGCCAAGCTGCGCGTCTTGGCAGCGGCCAGCAAAAGGACGCCGGGCGGGAGGGTGGCTTGAATCTGTTGGACGACTCGGGTGATTGGCGTGGATTTCAAATGGAGATCATCCTTTGGCGCGGGGATTCCTTGATCCTATTCAGGTCTGCGCCTGCATCTGGATTATACAGCCGGAGTGCGATTAATCGCCTGCCCATTGACGCGCAGTTTCGTATCTACCAGAGATTTGCGGATCGCAAGAGGGTCAGGCCTAATGCCCAGACCGGGGCGTTCAGGCAGGTGGATCATGCCGCTGGGGTCAGGCTCCAGGTGCTCGCAGGTCAGCTTAATTGCCAGACGCGACATGGAGATTGCGCCGTTGAGCATGATGGCCAGCGTGCACTGGGCGGCCTGTCATTTGGTCTACTTCTTCGCCATATTTCCTTCCAATTGAGAATGAGCCGGTGCTGATGCAGATTGCCCGGCTCATTTTCGTTTACGGAGGAAGACCTATCCGCAGATAACGCAGATAGTCGCAGATGAATGCGGAATTTGATCAACCAATTGCTAATCAGCCTGGTCCGCTGATAAAGAAGAAATCAAAGATAAATATATTAATATTATTTTAATTATAAAAAATAAAATAAAATAAAATAAAATTATATCTGCGGCATCTGCGAAATCTGCGGATTCTCTTGGTTTATTCCCAGGCAGGCTGCCGGGCGGGCTGTTTGGGTTGGCGGGAGAGCAGCCAGGCGGCCAATAGGAACATCAGCGCGGCCAGCAGGAAAGGCGAGCCGCGCAGCATGTTCTGGTAGATGGCGCCGCCGAGGAAGGAGCCGAGCATGTTCATCAGGCTGCCCAGCGCGGTGGTCACGCCCATCAGCACACCCTGTTCGCCGGGTTTGACCTTGCTGACGGTCAGCGAGGTGAGCATTGGCCAGAAGAAGGCGTTGATGCCGCGCGAGAGGATGTTGATGGGGAATATCATCCACAGCGCGGGGGCGAAGAAGGCGCCCAGCGCGCCGGGAGCCTGCAGCAGCAGGCTGGTGACCGCGACGCGCTCCTCGCCGAAGCGCTTGACCGTGCGGCTGACCAGGAAGAGCTGCACGATGCCCGAGGCGATGCCGTAACAGGCCAGCAGCAGCCCCACCTGGGAGGGCTGGGCGTCGAACTTGTGGATGAGGAAGAGCGATTCGGTGCTGGTGACGCCGTTGAAGGCCAGGTTGAACAGGCAGGCGACGATCAGGATGGCGCCCAGGCCGGGTTTGCGCGCCATCTCGCCGATGGCGGCCAGCGGGTTGGCGTCGTTGAAGCGCAGCGGCTGGCGGATGCGCTGGGCGGGGGGCAGCGATTCGGGCAGGAGGAAGATGCCCAGCGCCAGGTTGATCAGCGCCATGAGCGCGGCAGCGAAGGCCGGCGCGCTCAGGTTCCACTGCCCCAGCACGGCGCCCATCGCCGGGCCCAACACCAGACCAATCGACCAGGCCATGCCGATCAGGGCGAAGTTCTTGGCGCGTTCTGCGGGCTTGGACACGTCGGCAATGTAAGCCGAGCAGGCCGACATGTTGCCGCCGGTGATGCCGCTGATCACCCGCGAGAGGAACAGCACCCACAACGCCCCGCCCAGGCCGAAGATCAGGTAGCCCACCGCCGTGCCGAATACGCTGACCAGGATCACCGGGCGGCGGCCGAAGCGGTCGCTGAGCTTGCCCAGCAGCGGAGCGGCCAGGAACTGGGCGGCGGCGTAAAGCACCGAGAGCATGGTCACGTCGACGGCGCTGTCGGAGTACTTTTGAACGATGAAGGCGGCCACCGGGGCGAGCAGCATCAGCCCGATCACGTCGAGGAGCAGGATGAAGAAAATGACCAGGATGGCCGGACGGGTGGAGCGGGTGGGGGTGGGAGTTTGCACGATGCCTCGCGGGGAAAGTGATGAACGGGTGGATTATAAACCCATCAAAAAAACCCCGCCAGACCAGGGCTGGCGGGGCAGGGTGCGGTGGGAGGACGGGATCAGGGCGCGGGGGTCAGGCGCTGTTCGAGCAGGTCGGCATCTTGAAGAGAGCGGTCAAAACGCGATAAACGGTAGAAGCGCAGCGCCAGGGTGAAATCCCCTTTTTGCTCATACAGTTTTCCGGCATTCCAGCAGCCGTGATTGCCTGGGTCGCCGTTGTAGCAGCAGTTGATCAGCGAGTCGATCGCCTCGGCGGTGAAGCCCTGCGCGCGCTGGCGGGCGCCCAGGCGGCACCAGGCCAGCCCGTCGTGGGGGTGGGCGGCGGTGATCTGCGCGTACAGCTCCAGCGCGCGCTGCGGGTCGCTGGGGGTGAGGGCGTCGGCCAGCCAGAAGAGGGCGCTGCGCTCCTGCGGGTAGAGCGCGGCAGCCCACCGGGCGAGGGCCAGGTCTTTGGGGGCGATGCGCTGGACCATCTGCATGTGAAAGGGGGAGCAGGCCAGCAGCCGGGCCAGCGCGGGACGGGCGGATTCCAGCGAGGTGCGGCGCAGCAGGGTGAGGGTGTGCAGCCAGGCGAGGCGGCAGTCGGCGGGGGAGGCGGAGAGGGACTGGGAGAGGCTCATTGAGCTTCGATAGAGCGGTAAAGCGGCCAGGTTGTGCGAAACAGCCTGCGAGAGCGGCCAGGACGCCAGCGCGACCAGAGATATCAGCAGGATCAAAGGAAGCGATCGTTGCAGGCGAATCATTGAGCTAGGTGATATGTATGCTTCCGCTGACAAACTCAGGCACTTTGCCTTTGCTATCCCCCCAGCGGTTATAGAACCTGAACAGCCCAAGCAGGAAACCAAGGCCGTAACCCAGATGCAGGATTGTAAAGCATAGGGGCAGTTGCGCCAGAAACTTCCAACTACTGCGCGAGGCTATCAAGCTGGCAGCGGACAGGTTGGCGGTCAGGTAGCTGCCTGCAGCCAGCGCCAGGAAGATCCAGCCCCAGGGGAAGAGCAGGGACAGTAGCAGCGAGCCCAGCAGACCGCCAGCAAAAAGCGGCGGCACAAATTGACGCGGGCGCATCTGCCGGGGATGTTTTTGCAGTACGCGCACCTTGTAAAATCCGTACTGATAAAATTGCTTCCAGAGGGATGAAAAGGTTGGACGATTGTAATACAAGCTGTTGATGTCGGGCGAGCAGACGATTTTCCCGCCGCTTTTTCGCAGGCGGTAGCTGAACTCATCGTCCTGATCGCGCACCAGTTCCTCGTCAAAACCGCCCAGCTCAATATACACCTTTCGCTGGCACAGGCCCATAAAGACGGTGTCGACCTCTTCTTCTTGTTTGGTGTAGCGGAAGCGGGCGTCGCCCATGCCGAAGGGTGTGCTGGTGGCCAGGGAGATGACCTTGGCCAGCTGGGTTTGACCGATGGCCTGCACCGGCCCGCCGACCATGTGCGCACCGGTGCGCTGTAATACCTCAACCGCTTTGCTGACATAATCCTGGGCGAGGACGGAGTGGCCGCTGACAATTCCGATCAAATCGCCGTGGGATTGCTGGATGCCCAGGTTCCAGGCTGCGGATTGGATGATTTTAGGATTGCGCAGCAGTTTCAATCGCGGATTGGCTGCAGCTAATTCCTGCAGGATTTCCCAGGAGCCGTCGGTGGACATGCCGTCGATGACGATGATTTCGACTGCTTCCGGGGGGTAATCCTGCATGAGCAATGATTGGACGCAGTAGCCAATATAGTTGGCTTCGTTGCGAACCGGGACGAGGAGGGAGACTGTGGGATTATTGTTCAT
>CAZCBJ010000003.1:0-5857 GCA_964496705.1 uncultured Anaerolineaceae bacterium
ATTGGAATCCATGACGCGCTCCATCACCTGCTGGTTCTCGCGGAAGACGCGCGCCTGGCGCAGGAGCTGGTCGACCAGGGTGGTCTTGCCGTGATCAACGTGGGCAATGATGGCCACGTTGCGGAGATTGCTGCGGGTTATTAACATAAATGCTCGCCTTTCATGCGCTCGATACACCCGGCGCACAAGAGGGCAATCATATCATAGAAGAAGGGGGCTTGAACAGGGGGGAAAAGTGGAAACATTCAACACCGCCAGGGCGTATAATTCATTGGTAAACCAAATCCATCGGTGGTTTGAAGCCCTGGAGACCCTTCAGTCGCTGCGCTCCCTCAGGGAATCACCAGGGGGGGATTCCCTGAGTACTCTGCCACCAAAGTTTTGTTAGCACAGCCCGGAGACCCTTCAGTCGCTGCGCTCCCTCAGGGAATCAAGGGGTGATTGTCTGAGAGGATTTGAGCAGAGTTTCCCGTGCGCAGCACCCCACAGCACAGGGACTGGCCGCGATTGGTTTACAATACTTCGTTGGCGCAACACTGAGCGAAATCATGCCGCACAGCACGCAAGAAATCCTGATGCGCGAGCGCATCACCGACGAAATCTTCTTCGCCCTTGGTCTGCCCAAGCAGGGCTGGCAGCGGCGCGCCTTCGGCTGGCTGTTTCGCCTGCCCAGCGCGCGCTTCGCGCACCTGTTCGCCGATGCCGACGAGGCGGTGGGGCGCGGCGGCACCCAACCCGGCTTTCAGGTGCTGGTGCGGCGGTTGGTGGCCGACCTGCAGGCGCGCGGCGGTGAACACCTGCCCACCCGCGGAGCGCTGATCGTGGCTTCCAACCATCCCGGCGCGTACGACTCCATCTGTATTGGTTCCTACATCGCCCGCCCCGATCTCAAGATCATCCTCTCCGAGACCAATTTCTACCGCGCGGTGCCCAACGCCATGCGCCATTTCATCTTTGTCCCCGCGGATGATTCCGGCAAAATGCTGGCGCTGCGCAGCGCGGTGGAGCATCTGCAATCCGGCGGTGCGCTGCTGCAGTTCGGCAGTGGGCTGATAGAGCCCGATCCGGCGTATGCCCCGGGCGCCGAGGCGGCGCTGGGCGATTGGTCCGCCAGCCTGGAGATCATGCTGCGCAAGGCGCCCGAAGCACAGCTGGCGCTGTGCATCGCCAGTGGGGTGCTGCTGCCGCGCTTCGCCCGCCACCCGCTCACCCGCCTGCTGCGCAAGCCGATGGACCGCCGCCGGCTGGCGGAGTTCACGCAGGTGATCACGCAGCTGCTCTCCCCGCGCGCGGTGTCCGCCGCGGTGCGCCTCAGCTTTGCCCCGCCGGTCAGTGCAAGGGAGCTTGCCAGTGAAGGCGGTGGGCGGCGGCTGATGCCCGCCGTCCAGGCGCGCGCCGCAGCCCTGCTGGCTGAGCACATGCGCGCGTGGTACGCGGCCTGACCGGCTGACGTGCCGCTATTTCCGCGGCGGGGGTTTTTCGCCGCGGTGGCGGATGATTTCGGCGAGCATGCCGCCGTTGACGCCGCCCAGCAGCCAGAACAACAGCAGCAGAATGCCGAATATTCCATTGGGCACCGCCACCACCACCAGGGGCGCCACCCCGCCAAAGCTGCCGTACACGCTGTAAGTGGGACCGCGCCCGTCGCCCGCCCACAGAGCGAGGACCAGTCCGATCAAGAACGGCGCCAGGAACGCGCCCAGCGCCAGGAACAGCTCGATCCACAGGCTGACGCCCTGCTCTCTGACCAGTGAGAAATAACCAGCCGTCAGATAGAGCATGACTGCGATCAGGTTGAGACCGATCCCGCTGGCCAGCAGCCAAAAGTTAACGCCTTTCAAATTGAAGATACGGTTGAGATTCATGAGACCAACCTCCGGGATGATGGTGCGGTTCGCGCAAGCCGTGAGCAGGCGATGCTCCACCGCCGTCAGGGCGCAGATTTCGTGACGGTATTATACCTTTTGATATGCGCTCCACCGGTTGTGGAAAATGGTGTATGCTAATTCAATGGGTGATTCTTCGCAAATGATTGTGGTACGTGAGGAAGAACGGCGGCGCACGGCGCGTCTGCTGGAACGCTGGCTGGCCGGACGGCTGCTTCTGCTGCAAGAGCAGACCGCCGCGTACGCGGCTGCCGCGCGGATGGGCGCGGCGTTGGACGCGCAGGCGCTGCTCATCCTGGCTGAAGCCGCCGCGCGCGCCCGATCTGAGCTGGAAGAGCTGACGGTCGACCTGGCTGCGCTGGAACTGGACGCGCTGGGGCTGCGGGCTGCGCTGCAGAACCTGAGCGGGCGAATGCAGCGCCGTTATGGATTTGCCTGCGCGCTTGACCTACCGCCAGCCGGGCGGGCGCCCTGGCGGCAGGTGTCGGACGACCCGCGCATGGCGGTTTGCCTCTACCGCATCGCCCAGGAAGCGCTGGACAACATCGGGCGGCATGCCCACGCGGGACAGGCGGCGCTCAGCTTGCGGGTTGAGGCGCATCAGTTGCACCTGGTGGTCAGCGATGACGGCGCGGGCTTTGAGCCGCCTCGGCCGCTGGACGCGCTGCGCAGCGGCGGCAGATGCGGGCTGGCGGAGATGGCGGAGCGGGCTGCAGGCTGCGGCGGGCGGCTGGAGGTGCATTCTCTGAGCGGGGTGGGCAGCCAGGTGCGCGCGGCGCTGCCGTTGAACCTGCCGCTGGAGACGCCGGTAGAAAAAATGCCGCTGGTGGAGGAATTGACGCCGCGTGAGCTGGACGTGCTGGCGGGCGCGGTGGAGGGGTTGACCAACCGCCAGATCGCCGTCCGCCTGGGTATCTCGGACCGCACGGTGCAGCATCATCTGAGCAATGTGCTGGGCAAGCTGGGCGCGTCCTCGCGCACCGAAGCGGCAGTGCTGGCGGTGCAGCGCGGGTTGATCAACCCGCGCTGAACATCCCGGTGGGGAATTGCAGTCCGTCTGCCCGCGCGGGGTCGAACTGCGGCGGGGTTGGCACAGCGCGGAAACTGCCCAGCACTCGCCCGTCTGCGCTCATCCCGCTGCGCTCAAAGGTGAAGATGTCCTCGAGCAGGATGTGATCGCCCTTCATCCCCTGCAGTTGAGCCACGTGAAGCACCTTGCGGCTGCCGTCCTCCAGGCGGGCGGCGTAGATGATCATGTCCAACGCGCTGGCAATCTGGGCGCGCACCGCCGGCAGTGTCACGCCCGGCTCGGCCAGGGTCAGCAGCACCTCCAGGCGGAAAAGCGCATCGCGGGCGTGATCGGCATGCAGGATGGAGAGCATGCCGGTGTGGCCGTTGTTCATCAGGCGGATGGCTTCGCGGGCTTCTGCGCCGGAAAATTCGCCGCAGATGATGCGGTCGGGGCGCATGTGGGCTGCCAGGCGCAGCAGCTCGGCGGGGGTCGGCGGCGGACCGCTGACGGCGCTCTGGCTGGCTGCCTCAAGGCAGACCAGGCGCGTGCGGCGCGGGCGCAGGATGTTGAGCATGAAATCCTGTCCCACCACCACCAGGCGCTCCTCTGCGGGGATCAGGTCTGCCAGCATACGGGCGAGGGTGGTCTTGCCGCTGTTGGTGCCGCCAGCCACCAGGATGTTCAGGTGAGAGCGCATCACCAGTTGGAAGAATTCAAGCATTGGCTGGCTGAGCGATTGGAAGCGGATCAGGTCGGCGAAGGTCAACCCGGGGGGCATGGGTTTGGAGATGGTGACGCATGGGCCGTGCAGCGACACGGGCGGGACGGCTGCCACCAGGTAGGAGCCGTCGCGCAGGCGCGCCTCGGCGACGGGGCGCTGCGCGCTGAGCAAGGCGCAGCCGTTTTCGGCCAGCAGGCGGTTGGCCCAGTCGGTGATCTGCTGCTCGTCAGCAAAGACCGCCGGCAGGTCTTCAAGCTGGCCGTGGCGCTCAACGTAGATGCGGTCAACGCCGTCAACCATCAGTTCGCTGACGGTTTCATCTGTGAGCAAACCAGGGATCAGATCAAGTGCGGATTGCATCGGGGGCCTCTTTTCTGGAGGATGGTTTGTAGATACATTATCCGACATCAACCCGCAAGTCGCATCCGCCAAATGGCGGATCAGCTTGACAGTTGGGGGGGCAGGAGTATAATTAGAATATAAGTTCTATTGTTATGGAAGGAAAACCGTGGACGACCCTGGACTCTACCAGATCGTGCGAGACGCATCCCTGTATCTGTACGCCAACGGCGGTTTTTACCCCGAAGCCGAGAAGGAAGCGCTGGTGGAATGTATCTTGACGCGCCAGAACCGGCGCGCCGGATTAATCTTCCATCCCACCCCCCACGAGCGCGCCCAAGGCATCCGTCTGTTCACCGGCGAGCGGGCGCGCGCGCCGTTCATGCAAAACTGTGTGCTTGAACTGGATACGCTGCGCCTGCTGGCGCTGCTCCAACCGGAGTCACCCGCCGTGCAGGCGCTGTTCCAGCGCGCCAACCCCTATCAGCTCACCCGCTGCTATGCCCACGGCTGCACGGTGGGCGAATGCGCCCATGCGCAGATCGTGCTGATGCGCTACCTGACCGCGCTGGATCTCAAAGCCTTTCTGCCCCGCATTGAGCGCACGCTGAATGTGCTCAAAGAGAAGCGTTATCACACCGGCAAGTGGGACGGTTTCCCGCTGTACCTGACCGTGTTGTGGCTGAGCGAGCTGCCCGTGGCGCTGGCGCAATCGGAACTGGATTTCATCCACCCTTACGCGCTGAAATTGCTGCGGCGGCGCAAGAACGGCACGCAGGTGGACTTATTGCGGCGCGGCATCCTCAAGAAGGCAGCTCTGCCCTCCCCGTTGCAGCCGCAGCCCGGTGGCGCGGTTCACGCACTATCACGCGCAGCACCACCAGACCCGCCGCTGCAAACAGCAGCGAGATGATGAACATTGGGCGGTAATCCAGCCAACCGGCCAGCAGCCCACCCAGCAGGGGCGCGATGGATGAGCCGATGCCGATGATCGTGCTGTTCAGACCGATGTAGGTGGGGCGATTTTCGGGACTGGTGAACTCGAAGACCATCAACGAAGCCATGAAGAATCCGGCGAAGCTCATCCCGCGCAGTAGAAACACCGGGTACAGCCAGCCCGGGCCGGGCGCAAAGACGGCGATCAGGATGGAGATCACCGCGGACAACGCGCTGAGCTCCAGCACGATTTTGTAGCCCTTGCGGTCGGCGAAAGCGCCAAAGAACAGGTTGCCCAGCGTCTGACCGACCACCATGACGATCGCATAGATGCCCACCTGACCGTCGCTCATGGTCCAGGTCTTCTGCGCGTACACCGCCAGAAAGCCCCACAGCATCCCGCCCAGGCCCATCACCACCTGGGCAATCAGGAAATTGCTGAAGTTGGGATCTTCTTTGAGCACGGCGGGCAGCCGGCGAAAGTATTCCAGGTAGGAGACTTTTTCTTTGTGGGAGTTCTGCGGCACTTCGCGGGTTTGCGCCAGGAAGATCCAGGAGATGGCCACGAAAACCCCGGTCAGGCCAAAGCAGATCACAAATCCGTCCGGGAAATCGAAGCGGCTGAGCAGCCAGGCGGCCAGCACGGCGCCCAGGATGCCGGTGCCGGAGCCGAGGGTGTTGGTGACGCCCCAGAAAATGCCGCGCTTTTCCAGCGGGATGACCTTGGCGACCATGTCGTTCCAGCCGACCGCCATCGCGCCCGCGCCGAAATTGGTCCAGGTGTAGAGCAGAAACAGCGAGCCAAGCGCCAGCGCCGGCTGGTCTTTGAAGAGCAGCGCAGCCAGCGGAAGGAGCAGCAGCGGCAGGCGTTCGGTGTACACACCGTAGAGCGCCGGGGCGATCTTCTTCAGCGGCAGACCCTCCACCCAGTTGGCGGTGAAGAGCTGGGGCAGGAAAAAGCCA
>CAZCBJ010000003.1:5909-45066 GCA_964496705.1 uncultured Anaerolineaceae bacterium
GATGATCATCTTGCTGTCGGTGTAATGGCTGACGTACAGCGGCAAAATCACCGCCGAGGAGAAGAAGCTCATCCCCAGCCAAAATAAAGCGCCGTCGAAAAGGTTGACGGTGAAATTATGTCGGTAATTTTTCCGCACCTGGCGGTCAATTTCGGCTGCGTCGCTCAATGCATCCTCCACGGGAGAAGATTAAAATACCGCCCAATCTTACCATAATCTCTGCTGGAGATGCCTGCGATGGTTCTCAGCTCAAGGCATGGGGTGCGCGCCGCCTTCCAGGGCTGGCTGCGGGAGCTGCGCGCGTTTCAGATGGCGCGGCTCGCGCACCATCACGCGCAGCATCACCAGGCCAGCGGCGGCAAAGACCAGCGAGATGATGAACATCGGGCGGTAATCCAACCAGCCGGCCAGCAGTCCGCCGAGCATGGGTGCGATGGAGGAGACGACCCCGAAGAGGGTGTTGTTGAGGCCGATGTAGGTGGGGCGGTTGTCGGGCGTGCTAAACTCGAAGACCATCATCGAGGCCAGGTAAAACCCGCCCAGGCTCATTCCGCGGAAGAAGAACACCGCAAAAAACCAGCCGGGTGCGGGAGCAATGATTGAGATGAAAATGGATACCACCGCCAGCAGCGCGCTGATCTCGATCACGATCTTGTAGCCTTTGCGGTCGGCGAAGGCGCCAAAGGCCAGGTTGGCCAGCGACTGGCCCAGCAGCAGCACGGTGGAGAAAATGCCCACGCGCGAATCGGAAAGGTTCCAGGTTTGCTGGGTGTAGACCGCGATGAAACCCCATAACATGCCGCCCATGCCCATCACCAGCTGCACAATTAAGAAGCGCGAGAAATTGGCGTCATTCTTGAGGATGGCTGGCAGCTTGCGCCAGTAATCCTGGGTGGACACCTTCTCGCGGCGCGGCGCCTGCGGCACCTCGCGCGTCTGGGCGATGAATATCCACGAGAAAGCCACGAACAACCCGGCGACGGCGAAATTGAGCACAAAACCGCGCGGAAAATCGAACTGGCTGAGCAGCCAGGCGGCCAGGGCAGCCCCCAGGATGCCGGTGCCGGAGCCGACAAAGTTGGTGGAGCCGAAGAAGATGCCGCGCTTCTCCAGTGGGATGACCTTGGCCAGCATGTCGTTCCAGGCCACCGCCACGCTCCCCGCGCCGAACGAATGCCAGGCGAGGAAGAAAAACAGCGAGCCCAGCGACAGAACGGGGTTGTACTGAAAAATGAGCACCGCAATCGGCAGCAGGATGAGCGGCAGACGCTCCAAATACAGGCCGTAAATGACCGGGCCGATCTTTTTCAGCGGCAGACCCTCCACCCAGTTGGCGGTGAAAAGCTGCGGCAGAAAGTAACCCACCGAGCCGAGCATGGCGATCAGGCCGATGAGCATCTTGCTGTCGGTGTAGTGGCTGACGAACAGCGGCAGGATGACTGCCGGGCCGAGGAAGCTATATCCCAGCCAGAAGCAGGCTCCGTCCATCAGGTTGACGAAGAAATTGTGCTTGTAGTGCCTGTGAACCTGGCGCTCAAAGTCAGCGGTGTCGCTCAAGGGTGGCTCCGCGAGGATAAAATGGGGATATCAACCCACAATCTTACCATACTCCCCGCAGAGCAGCCCGGTCGCCTGCGAGTCCGGGCTGGTTGGATTGCCTCATCCCTCCATCCTCACAATGGATGGAGGGATGAGGTGAGGAAATTGAGCTTACTGACAGACCGTGCGAGTGACGACCAGTGGGGTCGTGTTGGGGTTAAGATTCAATCCGTCCAATACGCCGTTGTTGTACAGCCACACGCCCTGCAGGGTCAGTTTCTGCGTTCCTGCCAAAACGTTGAAATCCAGGCCGAAGCCGGCATTGCGCGCAGCGGACACGCAGGTGAACAACGCAGTCTTGGCGATGCCGTAGGAGAAGACATAGATACCGGAATTGGTGGCGGCAAAACCGTTATCATTTACTTGAGTTTTGCTCACTGCCACGCTCCCTCCGGTCGTCAAGTACAACCCGGCGGTATCGTTGCCGTTGAACTGGTTGGGGCCCAGCGTGCTGAGGATGCTGATGTTGCCCACCCCGGCACCCGAGCGGTAGTTGTCTACCTCCACCCCTGCGCCGTCATTCCAGTTGGCGGTGAGATTGTGCAGCGTGACGGTGCTCTTCGAAGCAATATACAGGCCGGTCTCTTCATTCTCGTTGAACGTGCTCTTGGCGACCGTCACCGTCTTGCCCAGGATTGGCGCAGCATCATTCCACAACTGGGCGCCATAACCTTTGTTGTTGTTGACCGTGACCGTGTTGAGCGAAATCAGGCCTTTGGATTGCACCAGCAAGCCGAAATCATTCATATCCACGTCGTCGCCGTTTTCGTTGAAGCTGCTGTTGGTGATGGTGACGTTGCCCGTTCCCAGAACGGTCTGGATTCGTGCGCCGTAGGCGGTCTGGCTGCCTGAGGCGTTGACCCCGTTCAGGAGCGCCGATCCCTTGGTGCTGATGAACAGGTTAAAATTGCCATTGCCCACCAGCAGGTTGTTCCCGAGCGTGTTGGTCAGGGTCACGTTGCCCACCCCTCTGCCGCCCATGTCATTGGTGATGCGCACGCCAAAATCATTGTTGCGGTTGGCGGTGAAGTGGTTCAACGTCACCGCGCCGCCGGAGTCAATCTGGATTCCCTGGTATTTGTTGAAATTGGCGACCACATGGGTCAACGCGACCGGGAAGACCGGCATGCCCTCATCCACGGTGTTGTCCACGTACACGCCGGTGTAACCGTTGTAGAGCGTTGTGACCCGATCCAGGGTCACTGCGGCGTAGTTGCCAATATTCAGGCCTGACTCGCCGTTGGCGTTGGCGGTGATATTGGTGGCGCGCACTGTCTTCCAGTTGAACAAGCCCAGGCCGTCGTAAGCATTGTCATTGGCGGTGATGCCGGTGACTGTGATGGCGGCATCGGTCACGATATACAAGCCTGAACAGTGGTCCGCCCAGCCGTTATCGTTGAACGAATTGGCGCCAGAGGTGGCGGTCACGTTGACCACGCCGAGGGTGTCCACCTGGGCGCCGTTGCAGCCGTTGAACAGCGCGGAGATGCCCGACAGGGTCACCGCGCCCAGCGAACTCACGTAAATCCCAAAATAATCGTTATCTGAAGCGTCGAGATTGGTCAGGGTGACCACCGCGGGCAGCGTGCCGAGGTCGTTCTCAATGTACAGCCCATCGCCGTTGTCGTAGAACACAGCATTCCTGACCGTCACGGCGGCTTTGGTGCCGATGTACGCGCCTTCCAATCCGTTGCCCTCCAGGCGGGCGCCGTTGATGGTCACCGCGCCGGTGGTCTCGATATCAATGCCCTCGTGCAGGTTGTTGTTGGCGATGACGCCCGTCAGGGTGATTGCCCCGCGCCCGGGGTAGATCTGGATGCCGTCGTTCCCCTTGTTCCCGCTGGCGATGATGTTGTTGCCGGTCACGGCGCCGGTGGACGCCAGGTTGATGCCTTCGTCAACCTTGTTGTTGTTGGCGGTGATGTTCTGCAAAAGCACCGGGGCGGGGATTGTTCCAGAGTCCGTGGTCACGATGCCCCCCCATTCATTTTCGGAGGCGATGATATTCTTGAGGGTCAGCCGGGTGCGGTACTCAGCCGAGAGTCCGTAGCCGTTGTTGAAGGTGAAGGATACGTTCTCGATGCGCAGCGCGTTTTTGGCCTGCACCACCAGCCCGTCCAATCCACTGTTGTTATCGAAGGAGCTGTTGAGCACGGTCACCGTGCCAGTGCCGCCGAGGGTGTTCAGCCAGGCGCCGCCGCTGTTTTCCGATGAATAGACATTGGAGAGGATCAGGCTGCCCTTGTGTTCCACAATGTCAATGCCGTAATGACCGACCGGCGCACTCCGCACGGTCACCCCCTGCAGGCGCAGTGTGCCGAGTTGTAGGGTGGAGGTGATCTTGCCGCCCTGGACGATCAGCTCGCGCAGGGTGATATTGGCTGCGTTCATGGCGATCCCGCCGGTAACCGAGGTGCCGCGCGGGTCGCCCGCCACGGTTACTGACTTGCTCAAGGTGCTGGGGACGGCCGCATTCGGGTAATTGGGGCTGAGCCAGATCCACCAGGTGGCTTTGGTCAATCCATTATTGTGAGCATCTTGGAGAGGGTTTGCGCTGGCACCGATCTCATAGTAGGGGGTGCAGCCGGTGTCGTTCAGGCCGCCGTAGATGGTTGGCACCTTGCCCAGCGGACAGGCCAGCGCGCCTGCGGTCATAAACGCGGCCAGGGTCTCGCCCTGGGCGCGCATCACGCCGCTGGAATCGAGCATCTGCTCATCCGCGGTGAAGGTGGCCTGGGTGGCGGGGGCCACCACAGCGGCGCTGAGCACCGGTGGGGGCGCCCACTGGCTGAAGTCAATCGCCGGCGCGGAGACCTCGGCAGGCGCCGCGCTGCGCGCCGGACTGGCATCAGGCGCCTCTTGCGGCTCGCGCGGAGACGGGCTGCCGCCGCCGTCACCGGCTTTCGGCGCAGACGGCGCGCCAGACCCGCCGGGCGAATCGCTGGGCGGCGGTGGCGCTTCGGCCAGCACCGGTTGTACGGCCGCCGACAGCAGTGTCAAAACGAGTAATACCGATAAACTGAGCGTCACAAGTTTTCGTAACATATAAACCTCCTCTGGAAAACTGGAAAACCAACCCTGATCCCCCGTTGCGAGGCTGCCATGCACAGGGAAAACCAATTAGCACTTATGTACATTATAAGCCATCCTGTGAAAATACAACCCCCTTTCTTTCTTGGAGATCGGGGGTTGAAAAATGTGCTGGTTGCTGATCTGATGGACAGGTCGGGAGGATCAGGCTGGCTCGATGCGGATCGCGTCGGTCATGATATGTCCCTCCTCCACGACCAGACCAAAGGCGCCCTCCAACAGCGGGCTTGCGGCGTCCTGAACCTCGAACACCTGGCGGTCATCCAGCCAGGCTGTCAGGCGCTCGCCGCGCACCTCCAGCATCAGCGGGTAAGCCTGCCAGGGCTGCCAGTTAAAGGGCATTTCGGCAAGCACGGTCAGCTCGCCCTCGAACATGCGCATCAGGCGCAGAGATTTCGCCCCGCTGAGTTCAAGCGCATAATAGCGCTGCTGCCCTTGAACGCGGATTGCCAGACCGCCGGCCTTGCACATCGCCGGGCGCAGCGCCGCGCTGACGCGGTAATCGCGCCATTCGCGCAGCCCGCTGGTGATCAGCCCGCGGCCCTCGTTCTGGATCAGGCGGAATGGTTCGCGCCACCATCTGTCCCACTGCTGGACGGCATTCACCCACATCATGCGCCAGAGCTGCGGCCCGGTTGCCCCGGCTGCTGTCCCGCCAGGACGGGAGAAAGTGGTACGCGCCACCCCATCCCATGTCAGACTATCCAGATAGATGCTGCCTTTGCCGGGGCTGGCGATTTCGACCCCCACGGCGAAGATGGGCATGTTATCCAGTTCCGGCACCGTCCAGGTGATCTGCTGGCATGCGCCGGGGGCGAGCGTCCCGCCGGGGCCGGTGAGCCGGTCAGGCTGGTCTTCGCGGTTGTAATGGCGCAGCAGCAGGCGCACCTCCACCGGTGCGGCGTTGCCTTCGTCCGCAGCCAGCGCAGCGCGAATGGTTTGTCCGGGGTAGATGGTCGGCGAGGCGATCAAAGAATAACCCGGCATGCTCATATCTTCGGGCAGGATGAAGGTGGGGGTGGTGACGCGCACCCCGCCCGCATCACATTCATAGCGCAGCGCCAGGCTGCGCTGACCGGCGCGGCTGAGGCCGGCAACGTTGACCAGCTCCACCCGCGCCGCGCACGGCTCGGCCTGGTCTGCGCGGAAGCCCTGCAGGCTGCCGGGCAGCTCAAAGTGGAAACGCGCGCCGCCCTTGGGCGCCAGCGGCGCCAATCCGGCCAGCGCGCGGCCGCTGTTGACGATGTAATATGTTTCTTGAACAGCGTCGGTCACGCAGCGCCCGCCGTCCATGGTCGGCAGGTAGAGGCGGTCGGCCACCGGCCCGCGCCAGTCCACCGCGCCCTCGAAACCCGCCAGCCCGTTGCGGATGCCCATCAGGCAGCCCAGGTTGCCCGAGTTGCAATCGGTGTCCCAGCCGCAGGTGTTGCACACCATCAGCGCCTTCTGGAAGTCGCCCTGACCGTAGAGCAAGCCGAGGATGATCAGCGCGTGGTTGGGCACCATGTGGCAGTTGCCGATGTATTTATCGTAACCGTAATCCGCCTGAATGCGCCCGAAGGTTGTCCGCCAGTCCTGATCGCGGGCATACCATTCGCGGATGTCGCCGATCATGCGGCTGATGACCGAATCGGGCGGGATGACCGAAAGCCCGCTGTCGATCAGCCGGTCGATATCGCTCTCGACGAAAGCCTGAGCCTCCATCGCCGCCAGGCACTGTGCGCCGTAAATCGCCTCGCCGTCATGGCTGACCGAAGCAGCCTTGCGCGCCAGCTCGGCGGCCAGCTTTGGATTGCCAGGCGCGACCATCGCCCAACCGTCAATGAAGATTTGCGCGCCGATCTGCTCAGCGACGATCCTGCCGTTGGTGGCGATGGAGCCGCTGTGCGGGGCGGGGATGCCGTGCTTGAGGCGCAGATAGGCGGTGTGCTCGGTGGAATTGAAGATGCCGCCCCACCACAAGATGGTTTTCAACTCGATGAGGTAGTTCAGCCAGGTGCGCCCAATCTGCTCGGCGGTCAGATCCGCCGAGTTGCCGTGGTCGGGCAGCGCGCGCAGGAAGGTGAAGGTGCCGGAGATGTCGTCATCCGTGACGATCAGCGGCACGCCGCGCTTTTCATGCACATAATAATTGATCTCGCCCAGCTCAGCCATGATGCGCTCGTAACTCCAGCCCTCGAACGGGCGTCCGAGGTAAACGCCGATGATCTTGCCCAGCACGCCGGCGTAAACTTTCTCTTCATATTCAGGTGGCAAATTCATGTTGTTGTCCTCACAAGGATGATTTTCTAAGGTGGAAAGAGATTCTACTCAAAGATTTCATACAATCGAAATCCATAAGGCGGCAAATCAAACGCTGCCATGCCGTCCACCGGCGTGGACGGCTGACCGGTATTGACATCTTTCAGTGCGCAGATGGATTGCCCGCTCAGGTTGACCGCGACCGGACAGCTTTCTGATTGGAGGTTGAACACCGCCAGGATGCGCTCGCCGGGCTCGCCGCGGGTGAAGGCATAGAAGCGGGCATCGTCGCTGGTGGACACCTGCTGGCGCGGCCCCGCGGCGCATAACTGGGGATACTTCCGGCGCAAATGCAGCAACCGGGCCAGCCCATCGCGGTAGGCTTGCGGCTGAGGCTGGGTCTGGTCGCCGACCAGGATCAAGAGCTCGCCCATCGCAGCCGTCAGCGCCAGCCCCAGCAGGCGCGCTTCAACGCTCACATCCTCCAGCCTGGGCGGATTGATGTAGCACACGCCGCCCGCGGCGACCACCCGGTCGCGGTAACCGCGCAGCGCGGGCTCGATCAGGCACGGGTCGCCGCTGCGCACTGCGCTTCCGATCACATCCACACCCTCCCACCACAACTGGATGGCGTAATCCATGATGCAGTTCCACCCTCCCTCGGTCACCCACAGCAGCGGATCATCGCGGAAGCCTCCCGCGCCTTCGGGCTGGCAGAGCTGGTTGTCAGCCTGGAGGATTGGATCGGTCAGCACCTCGCGGCAGATCTCCCAGGTGCAGTCGATGTACCAGTTGACCGCGTCAATCACCAGCCCGTCAATACCGGTTGCGAGCCAGGTACGCAGAATGCTTTGCACCTCGGCGCGCCAGCCGGGATCGCCAAAGTTGAATTGCGGCAGGTGGTAGCCGCCCTTTTCCCCCTCCCATTTGACCCAGAAGTATTTTCCGGCGCGCTCACTCCAGCGCCAGTTGCCGTGAGAGTCGTTCATGAAGTAGGGAGCCCGGCTGCGGTCCATGCGTTTCTGGTCCGAATCGCTCCAGCAGAACCAGCGCGTCAGCGGCGTATCCCTGCCGGCGCGGACATCGTCACAGGCTTGCAGGAAAGCCGGGAACTGCTCATGGGCGTAGCCCAGGTTGATGAACATCACCACCGCCATGCCGCGCTGATGGGCTTCTGCGACCAGGTTTTGGAAATCCGCGAGGGTGCCGATGGCCGGGTCGATGTGGTAGAAATCCAGCGTGTCCAGTCCGTGGTAACAAATCCCGCCGTGCAGCGGAGCAAACACCTCCAGCGCGTCGATGCCCAGCGCACAGAGATGGTCCAGTTCGGCGCGCAAATCGTTGAGCGTGCGCCCGTGCGCCTTGAGATAAGGGCGCACCATGCCGGCGGCGGTGCGCCACCAGCCCGGGGGCAGGCTGGAGCGGGGGTGGGCGGTGGTTTTCATAGCCTCATCCCTTCAGACCGACCGATGCGATGCCGCCAATCAATTTATCCTGGGCGAAGAAATAGATCAACATCGGCGGGAGCATCATGATCAGGTTGGCAGCCATCAACTGGCTGTTGTTGGGGTTGGCGCGGGTGGCAAAGTTGGCCAGCCCAATCGCCACAGTGAATTTCTTGTTGTTATCCAGGTAGATCAACGGACCGAGCAGGTCGCCCCACGAGCCGAGGAAAAGGAACACCACCACCACGGTCAACACGGGGATGCACAGCGGCAAGATGATGTACCAGTAAATCTGGAAGAAATTGCAGCCGTCAATGCGGGCGGCGTCATCCAGCTCGCGCGGGAAGGTGCGCATGTACTGGCGGATGAGAAATATGAAAAAGGCGCTGCCAAAAAACGACGGCACGATCAACGGCAGGTAGGTGCCGTACCAGCCCAGCTTGTGGAACATGAGGAACTGGGGGATCATCAGTACCTGCCAGGGGATCAGCATGGTGATGATCAGAAAGTTGAACAGCCATTCGCTGCCGCGGAAGCGCAGCCGGGCGAAGGCGAAAGCGACCAGCGAGCAGGAGAACAGCGAGCCGACCACGTTGCCGGCAAAGATCACGATGGTGTTGGCGGTGTAGATCAGGAACGGACGCGTGGGGCTGAGCAGCGCATTCTTGAAGTTGGCCCATTCCCAGTAACGGGTGGGAAACCATTCGGGTGGGATGGTGAACACCGGGACACCCAGCGGTTTGAGCGCTACGGTCAGCATCCAGCCGATGGGCATCAACACGAATGCGCACAAGCCGAGCAGCACGATATACTGGGCGGACACGCTGCCCAGGTTCATCAGGCGGTAGATAATTGAGGGCAGATAGCGGTGGGTTCGCGCGCTTTGCATGGCTTACCTCGCTGGATCCGTTTCGTAGTACACCCAGCGCTCAGAGGTGCGGAAGGTGACCACGATTGCCACGGCTGCCAGGATGACCAGCACCCAGGCCATGGCCGAGGCATAACCAAATCTTGCGCCGCGGAAGCCCTCATTGTAAAGATGCAGCAGGTAAAACAACAGCGCGCCCCGCCGCGCGCCGCGCCCATTGAGCACGTAGGCGCCGTCGAACACCTGGAAAGAACCGATCAGGCTGGTGATCAGTGAAAAGAAGATGGTGGGGGTCAGCAGCGGCAGGGTGATGAAAAATAATTTTTGCAGCGCGTTGGCGCCGTCTATTTCGGCAGCCTCATACAGGTGGGGCGGGATGTTCTGCAGGCCCGAAAGGTAGATGATCACCCCGCCGCCGATGCTCCACAGGCCCATCAGCACAAAGGCCGGCAGCGCCCATTCGTTGCTGGACAGCCAGCGCGGCGGGTTGGCGATGCCGATGAAGCGCAGCACCTGGTTGACCACGCCCACATCCGGGTTGAGCAGCATGGACCACAGCACCGCCACCGCCGTGCCGGCGATCACCGACGGCATGAACATCACCGTGCGGAAGACGTTCATGCCCCTCAGCTTGCGGTTCAGCAATAAAGCCAGCGCCAGCCCGGTCACCATGTAGATCGGCACCGACATCAGCGTGTAGCGCAGGGTCACGCCCATCGAGCGGTAGAAGTCCGGGTCGCCAAAAAACATGCGCCGGTAATTTTCCAGACCGACCCACACGGGCGGGGTGGAAAAATTCCATTTCGAGAAACTGATGAACACCGAGGCGATCACCGGACCGGCCAGCAAAACCACCAGCCCAATCAGCCAGGGCAGCAGAAAGAGATAAGCCGCCCGTTCCTCCTTCAGTTCCAGTTTACCCAGCACCACCTTCCCTTTGCCGCGGCCGTGCTGGATCGAAGACACTGCATTTCTCATGGCGCTTCCTTCCGGTGTAACGGGAATTGTGAATAAATCGGGCGAAACAACCAGGTTGATTTCCGGGAGGTCCGACCCATCCTGCGGTGGGCGGGATGGGTCGAACCAATCCAGCGGTTATGAGCAGGTCACTTGCTGATCTCGTCGTAAGTCGCCCAGGTTTCATCCAGGGTGTTCTGGATATCCGGGGTGATGGCATCCAGCGCCTCGCGGGCAGTCTTGCCTTCCTCAAGCATGCTGGTGAAAGCGTCCTCGACCAGCGGGACAGCTTCCCAGTAACCCGGGCAGAACAGGTTTTCACTGGCAAAGGCGATGGCTGCCAATGCCTGCTGGCGTCCGGGAATATCGCCGGCCCACTGCTCAGCCATCTTCATACTCAACGGCATGTCGCCAAAGCTGAGGCGCAGCTCATTGCCTTTGGTGCCCATGAAGGCCACGAACTTCATGGCTTCATTGGGGTGTTTGCTGTTGGCCAGCACGCCGAAGCCGTCGGTCCAGGTGGTGGTCCAGGGTTTGTCACCCTTTTGCTCGGTGGGCACGATCGAAGCGCCCCAGTTGATGCCGGCTGCTTCCACGGCCGGGATGGAGACGATATTGTCCACAATGGTGGTCGCCAGCCGCCCCTGCACCAGCAGGTCCATGCCTTCCATCTGCACCAGCGCGCTTTCAGCGCCTGACATCGCCGACCCCTGCGCGCGCATATCGGCCAGCATTTGATAGGCATTGACCGTGGCGGCATCGTTAACGAAGCCTTCCGCCTTGCGCCCGTCGTTGCTCAGGTGGGTGCGCCAATCCATCCACCAGTAATACGGCCAGGCATCGCCGCCCCACACGCGCTCTTCCATTTTGTCGCTTTTCTTGGTCAGCTTGAGCGTCATCTCGTAGTATTCCTGCATGCTCATGGGTTCGGTGGCTGAGGGATAGGGGACGTTGAACTTGTCAAAGACATCCTTGTTATAGACCAGGATGATCGCGCCGGTGTAGGTGCCCAGGCAGTAAACCTTGCCCTCGAAAACGCAGTCGCGCGTGATGGCGCCCTTGTTGAAATCAGCGAAGGGCACATTGTAGGTCTTGACTGCCTCGTCCAGCGCAAGGAACTTGCCGGCCTTCAGCCAGCGCGGGACATACACAAAGGCGATATCGGGACCCTCGCCCGCCAGCATGGCCGTGTCAATCTTGGTGACGTAATCGCCTTCAGGGATTTCGGTCAGCTCAACTTTGACGTTGGGATTCTCATTTTGGAAGGCTTCGATCAGCCTGGGGAAGAATTCCTGTTCGCCCTCAAAACCCCAGATGTTGAGGGTGATCTGCTCGCCGGCAGGAGCGGGTTGCTCGCCGGCTGCCTCGGTGGGGGCAGGAGGCTTCGGCGCGCAGGCAGCCGCGATCATGGCCAGGCAAAGCAGGACAGCTAAAACACGCAATTTGGTTCTCATCGCTCTCTCCTTGTGGTGATTTGGTCTGAATACACTCTGGCAAATGGACGTTTCTTGAATGGCTCCGCTTCACCTCCCCGCGATATTTCAGGCAGAATCGCGCATAACCAGCTCAAACGGCATTTCCAGGTCCCGCCCGCCTTCCGGGGCTTTGCCCTGCAGGCGCTCCATCACCAGCTCCGCCGCGCGCTGGCCCATCTCCTGCTGGTGCTGGCGGATGGTGGTCAACGCAGGAGTCACCATCTGGGCGGCGGGGATGTCATCAAAACCGACCACGGCGATGTCCTCCGGGACGCGCAGCCCGGCGTCGCGGATGGCCTTCATCGCGCCGATGGCCATCAGGTCGTTGGCGGCGAACACCGCCTCAGGCAATGGGCGGTTTTCCAGCAGGCGCTGCATGCCCTGATAGCCGCCCATCTCATTGTAGTCATTCACCTCAACCACCTCCGGTTGCTGGGCGGACGCGGCAAACTCGAGCGCCTGCAGATACCCCAGGCGGCGGGCGTTGCGCGGACCGCCGGGGCCGGTGATCATGGCGATCCGCCGATAGCCTTTGGACACCAGGTAGGCGGTGGCGGCGTGGGCGGCGCGGGCATTGTCCACGTAGATGTTGTCCAGCGGCCACTCACTGCCGCGGTGAGAGCGCACTTCGAGGCGCACCACCGGGATGCCCTTGCGCAGCAGCGGCTCCAGGTCGCGTGCGCGGGTGAAAAAGAACACGCCGATCACACCATCCACGCGCCCCTGCTGCGCCAGACGCAGATAGCGCGCCTCGCGTTCGGCGCTGCTGTGGGTGTTGTAGGTGATCACGTCGTAACCGTGTCCCTCGGCCGCCTCCTGGATGCCGCTGACAAAGGCCGGGTAAAACGGATTGGTGATCATCGGGATGATGCAGGCCAGGGTGTTGGTGCGGCTGGTGCGCAGCGTGCGCGCGGTGGTGTTGACCAGGTAACCGAGGGACTCAACCGCCTCCAACACCTTGCGGCGCGTTTCCTCCGGCACCGAAGGCGTGTTGGGATTGTTGAGCACCAGCGAGACGGTGGTTTGGGATACGCCGGCCGCCTGCGCCACATCATATTGGGTGGGTTTGCGCCGAGTGGGTGGAGGCATCTGGATTTTATTTTAGTAATACGGATTAGTAATTCGAATTATAACGATTTTTTATCAAAAGTCAAGCCGCTCTGCGATGAGAGTTCTTGGTTTCCGCGCTTGTCTGACGATGGCAGTTTTTATCGCTGAAAATCTGGGGATTGCATCAGTATGCCCAGATCAAAGTCAGCAGCGCACAGACGGCGGTGATGAGCAGCGAGATGACAAAGGTGGTGCGCAGCACCTGACCTTCCTCGCCGATGCGGTCAATGCTGGCGGCGGCGTTTTGCAGCTTGGCCGGTGAGATCACGCTGGCCAGTCCTCCGCCGATGCCGCTGGCTGCCGCCACCAGCAGACCCAGCGCGCCGATCTTCTCGGCGGTGGTCAGGTGCAGGCTGGTCAGCATGGCGATGGCCGAAGCCTCCGAGCCGCTGACGAAGCCGCCCAGCAGCCCCAGGAAGGGCGCTGCCAGCGGGTATAGGCGGCCAAACACTTCTGCCGAAACCCCCGCTGCCACCGCGACCATGTTGCGGCTGGCGTCGGCCAATTGCCAGTCCAGCCCTTTGCCGGAATGGTTGATGATGAAGGCGATGGCGAAGAATACCGCCGAGGCCAGCATGGGGCGCGGGGCGCGCTTCAGCCACTTGCGCAGCGTGATCTGCAACTGGGCGCGGGTGGGCCGCAGCAGGGGCAGCGCCAGCAGTGTGCTGACCAGTATCCAGAAATAGGCCTGCCAGAACAGGCGCAGCTTTTCGGGCGCGCCGGGGATCAGCTCCAGCGGCATGGCCCAGCGCCGGAAAGTCAGATCGTAGAATGGCAGGAAAGGCGCGTTGACCAGCACAGCGAAGATCACCAGCAGCAGCCAGGGCGAGAGCGCCCGCCACAGCGGCAGGCGCGCCTTGGCCTGCTGGTCCGCTTGCGTCTGCCGCTGCATATCCAATAGCGGCTGGCGGGTCAATTTCAAGTAGGCGAGCATGACCAAAACCACCCCCAGCCCGGCGGCCACCCCGGTCAGCGGGATCAGCCGCGCTGCGTTCATTCCCACCGCGATCAATCCCGCGCTGATCCCCGCCAACAGCGCCGGCAGCAGTCCGCGCCGCAGCAATTTCCACCCGCCGGCAATCCACAGCATGCCCAGCGCGATGCAGCTGCTGATCGCCGGCATGAAGCGCGCGAAGTAGCCGCCCACCTGCTCCACCGGCAGGCCGGTGAAGTTGGAAAACACCACCACCGGGATGCCCAGCAGCGCGTAGGTGCACAGCGCGTCGTAGCCGATGGCTGGCAGCGCGATGGCCACAAACGACGAATAGCCCAACGCCAGCATGATCGGTGGGAGGATGGAAACCGGCGTGGCGCCCAGCGCGGCCAGCAGTGTGCCGATGCCCACATTCAGGATCAAGATCTGGGCCACCGGACTGGTGGGCGCGATGGTCTTGATCAGCGCCACCAGGCGCGAAATAGCCCCCGTTTCGAGCATGACCGTGATCTGCAAGATGGAGGCTGCCACCATCAACGTGATGGGAAAAGACGCCACCACCCCGCCCAGGCTGGCCTGCAGCACCACCGGCAGCGGGGTGTAAAAATACAGCCAGGCGACCAGCGCGGCTGCTGCCCAGCCGATCAGCCCGGCCAGGTCAGCCGCCATGCGCCGCAGGACGAGCAGCGCGAGCACGATTAAAATGGGGAGCAGCGCAAGCAGAATGGCCATGGGAAAACCGCCTTTTTATGGGGGATGGGATAAGTATACTCAGTTTGCTGGACGCCTGGAGGATTGCGATTATATATCCATGCGCAGCGCGGGCTGACCCGGGGACCGGATCGAGCGCACCTCCTCCGCAATCGCCCGGCTCACCGGGGTGTACACCAGCCCCAGCTCGCGCTCGGCTTTGCTGCCGTCATAGGCAAAGCCCACCTTCAGCGTCCAGGCCGCATCGCTGGAAAGGCCCCAGGGCGGCGGGCGGCGCAGCCGGTCGCTCAGCCAGGTCAGCGCGTACGAGCCTGCGATCACCACCCCGTCCGGCGCGTGCAGCCGGGGCAGTTTCACCCCCGCCGCGCGGCTGACCATCTCGGCAAATTCGCGTCCGTTCAATGTTTCGCTGCCGATCAGATATTTTTGACCGGCGGTCGCGCGCTCCGCGGCGCGCAGCACCGCTTCGACCACATCGCCCACATACACGTACGTGCTCACAGATTGGTGAAAGATGGTGCTGGGCACCCGGCGGTTGACAATGTCGTGGATGTAGCGCCCGCTGGGCTTGTCGTCGTCGGCTCCCAGAACGATCCCCGGATACAACACGCACAGCGGCAGCCCGCGGGTGTGGTACAGCGCCCAGGCGGCTGCTTCGCCGGCTGCCTTGCTGCGCGCGTACAGGCTGAACAGCCGGGTCCCGCGCGGGCTTTCCTCGCGAAACGGGCGCTCTGCCGGCTCCCCGTACACTGCCGCGGTACTGACATACACCACTTTTTTCACTCCGCATTCCAGCGCGCATTGCATCACCCGCGCAGTCCCGTCCCGGTTGATGCGCATAAAGTCGTCCGACCGCGGCCACCACATGCTGTACAGATTGGCCAGGTGGATCACCCAATCGCAGCCCGTCATGCCCTCGCGCAGCGCAGCCTCGTCCAGCACATCGCCCATCACTGCCCGGAAACCCATCCCTCGCGCCCAGGCTGCTTTGCGCTCATCGCGCGTCAGGCAGCGCACCGCATGCGCTCCACCCGCCAGCTTCCCGGCCAGCGCTTTACCGATAAACCCCGTCCCGCCTGTGATGAAGATGTTCATGTTATACCATTGGACAATTTGGAATGTGACATTATAATATATGCGATATTTTTGATCGGATTCTTTTCTAGATGCGACAGGTAAAATCCTGCGGAGTGATCCTTTTTCGCGAACAACCGAATATTTCTTTCCTTCTCATGAAACACCCCAACCGGCTCGATTTACCCAAGGGGCACCTTGAGTCGGGCGAAGATGAAATCGGTTGTGCGCTGCGCGAACTGGAAGAGGAAACCGGCATCACCAGGGACCTGGTTGCCCTGGAGCCCGGCTTCCGCTTCGAGACAGTTTACTATCCGCGCTATCAGCAATTCAACGGCGAGCGGGTCGAAAAGACTGTGGTCATCTTTTTGGCCCGCCTCACGACCGATGTTGCCATCCAGTTGTTTGAGCATTCCGGCTTTGAGTGGGTGGCCTGGAATCCGCCCCACCGCTTCTACCACGGCACCATCGACCTGGTGCTGCTCAAGGTGGCACGTTACATGAAGCAGAACGCCCATTCCAGCGATTTCAACCTGCCCCTCGGCGGGCCCAAATCCCTCAACCTGCTTCCATCCGTTCAGAAAACCTGAGCCTGATGGTCTCCTCCCTCCCGGTTGGCAAGCTTCCCCCGCAGTTGCTGGCGCAGGTGCTGGCTCGCGCCCCCATCAGCGACCCGCGTGTGCGTCTCGGTCCGGCAGTCGGGCTGGACTGCGCCGTGATCGAGCTGGGCGACACCCTGTTGGTGCTCAAGTCGGATCCGATCACCTTCGCCGCGCAAGATATCGGTTGGTATGCGGTGCAGGTCAACGCCAACGACATCGCCACCACCGGCGCCGTGCCGCGTTGGATGCTGGTCACCGCGCTGCTGCCGGAGGGCGCCAGCGACGAGCGCCTGGTGCAAACGCTCAGCGACCAGTTGTTCGCCGCCTGTCGCAAGCTGGATATTTCGGTCATCGGCGGTCATACCGAGATCACCCACCGCCTGGATCGTCCGATCCTGGCCTGCACGTTGATTGGCGAGGTGAAGCGCGAAGCGTTGATCACCCCGCGCGGTGCGCGCCCGGGACACCGCCTGCTGCTCACCAAGGGCGTGCCGGTGGAGGCCGTATCGCTGCTGGCGCGCGAATTTCCCGACCGGCTGCGCCCGCTGCTCGGCGCGGAAGGATTGCGCGAGGCGGCGGATTATCTCTACCGCCCCGGCATCAGCGTGGTGCGCGACGCCGCCCTGGCTTGCCAGGCCGGGCGGGTGACCGCCATGCACGATCCGACGGAGGGCGGGCTGGCCGCGGCTCTTTGGGAGCTGGCAGAGGCTTGCGGCGCCAGCCTGTTGGTTGATCCCGCCGCAGTGCCCGTCCCACCGCTGGCTGCGCGCGTCTGTCAGGCCTTCGCCATCGATCCACTGTGCGCCATTGCTTCCGGCGCGCTGCTGCTGGCCTGCGAAGCGGCGGATGCGCCCGTCATCCAACACGCCCTGCAGCGGGAGGGCATCCCCTGCGCCGGGATCGGCTGGGTGGAAGCCGGCCCGCCCGCCGTTCACGCACTGGAGGGTTCCAACTGCGTGCCCTTCCCGCGCCCGGCCCGCGATGAGATCGCCAGAGTCTATGAGGAGAGCAAATGACCCTTGACCCGCCCCCCATTCACCCCTACTGGGTGGTTCCCGGCAAGTTTCTGGCTGGCCCTTACCCCGGCGCCAGGTTCTATGAGCCTGATCCCGCGCGCAAGCTGCGTTATCTGCTAGCCCAGGGCGCCAGCGCCTTTTTTGACCTGACCATGCCGGGCGAATCGCTTTCGTATCAGGCTCAGCTCGAAGAAGAAGCGGGTGCTCTGGGCGTTGCCGCGCAGTATCACCGCTACGGCATCCCGGATTACGGCGTGCCGTCCGAGGAGCTGATGGTGCGCATCCTGGATGCGATCGATGCCGCGCTGGCCGCCGGGCAGGTGGTATACGTTCACTGCATGGGCGGCATCGGGCGCACCGGCACGACGGTGGCCTGCCATCTGGCGCGCCACGGGTTGAGCGGTGAGCAGGCGCTGGCCAGGCTGGCTGAGCTGCGCGCCGGGCTGCCTGCAGCCTGGACGCGCTCGCCGGAGAGCGATGCGCAGTGGGCGATGGTGCTGGGTTGGCCGGTGGGAAAATAAATTTCTAATCTATTTCTAATCTAAAGCACTTGCCTTCTTTGCGAAATTCCGTATAATATAGATAACCAGATGCCGAGGTGCCCCCCTCACCCCGGCATTTGGTTTTTAATACCCCGGGTTGATTTAACATATCAAGCGGGTTTAGAATATCGGCATGAACACCCAAAAACTGTCCATTCTCTGGCTGGTTTTCACCCTGATCAGCCTGGCTTGCAGCCCCCGGATGATCCCACCCCCTGCACCCACTTCGGCTGCCGAAGCCGTCTCGCCGGGTACTGCCGGCCCTCCTTCCCCCGCGCCCAGTGCCACCCAACAGTTTGTCCTCACCGCCACGCTTATCCCTTCACCCACGCCCACTGCCAAACTCACCCCCACTGTCACCACCACCTTGCACCAGGACCTGCTCAGCAGCCCCACCCACACGCCGGCCAGCATGCGCCTCAAGGTTTTTTTGATTGCGGTGGGCGATGACGGCGTCTCAGGCCTGAAGATTGGCTGCGGCGACAGCCTTGTGCCGGTGGAGGTGGAGGTTCCCTACACCCAGGGCGTGCTGCGCGCGGCGCTGACCCACCTCCTCTCGCTGCCCGAGACCTACGGTCAGTCCGGGTTATACAACGCTCTGCACCGCGCCGACATCACCATCGGTCAGATCACCGTCCAGGATGGTCAGGCGCTGATCCAGCTCAGCGGCGAATTCCGGCTGGGCGGGATGTGCGATGCACCGCGCGTGCAGGCGCAGCTTGAGCAGACTGCGCTGCAATTCAGCACCGTCCAGCAGGTGAGCATCTTCGTCAACGGCATCCCGCTCCAGGATTTTCTCTCAGGGCGCTGAGAGCAGAGGGGGCAACAGGATGAATAGGATCGAAAAGATGAAATGGATTGCTTAAGCGTCCATTTCATCCCACCTGTTTTTTCTTCTCCACCACCCAGAAATGCGACAGGCCCAGCCCGCGCAGCGGGCTGCCTTCCAGTGCTTGTAATATGGCGCGCATTATTCTGCCCAATATTCCCCAGCGGGCGATGATGTTGTCATAGGCGCCGAAGATGACCGTGCGCTCGATGAACGCCACCGGCAGCCCGGCGAACAGCTTCTCCAGGTCGCGGCGCGTGTAGACCTTAACATGCGGCGCCAGACGATCGCGCCAACGGCGGGGTAAATAGTTGACCAGCGGAATGTTGCCGAAGTGGTAGCGCCCGCGCCAGTAAATGCCGTGGGTTTCAAATGGATATCCGCGGTTGGGGCAGAACAGCACCAGCCGCCCGCCCGGGCGCAGCACGCGTAGCATCTCGCTCACTGCCTGTGCATCGTCTCGCACATGCTCCAGCACTTCGTGTGAGAGCAGCAGGTCGAAATGGTCTGCCGCGAAGGGCAGCTCTTCGCCCGCCGCGCACACCACCAGCGGTGTTTTGGTCCGCGCTTGCTGCGCGCGCTCAAATTCGATGTCCAACCCCGCCGCCTGGGCTGCATCCTCGGTCAGCCGCGCCAGGTAAGCCCCCAGCCCGCAGCCGTCCACCAGCACCCGTCCGGCAGCCCGTTCTCCCGCAGCCCGCCGGATCATCGCCAGCCGGCGTTCCTGTCCGGCGCGCCAGACGTGAGAGGGTTCGCCGCGCGTTGCTGCTTTGGGTTGCTCAGCGCTCATTTGGATTCCATTCCCGGTACAGGTCGTTTTCGATGCCCAGGCGCAGCAGCACCCGCCCGACGATGTTGTCCACCAGCGCCTCCACCGATTGCGGGCGGGCATAGAAGGCCGGCACCGGCGGAAAGATCACCGCTCCGGCTTCGGCGGCTTGATCCATCAGGCGCAGATGCCCGCGGTGCAGCGGCGCTTCGCGCACCACCAGCACCAGCGGGCGGCCCTCCTTGAGCGTCACGTCCGCCGCGCGCACCAGCAGGTTGTCGGCATGGCTGTTGGCCACCGCCGAGAGCGTCTTCACCGAGCAGGGGATCACCACCATGCCCAGCGTGAGACAGGAGCCGGAAGCGATGCGCGCGCCCAGGTCGGCGTAGTCATAGCTCACGCCTGCCAGGGCGCGCACAGCGCGGATATCCCAATCGGTTTCGTGCGCGATGGTCTGCTCGGCAGTGGGGGAGATCACCAAATGGGTCTCCACCGCGCTGCGCTGTAATGTCTGCAGCAGGCGGATGCCCAGGATCGCGCCCGAGCCGCCGCTGATGCCGACCACCAATCGTTTGTTTGCCATGCCCCTACCATACCAGAAATTGTAGGGGAAGGGAAGGATTGCGGTTTAGATCCAGCCGCGCAGTTCCATCGCTTTGACCACGCGCGCGATGGCCACCATGTAGGCTGCGTCGCGCATGAAGGCTTTTTCTTTGAGCGACATATCCAGTACGCTGCCGAAAGCGTTGGTCATCTTGGTGTCCAGCCGCTGGATCACCTCATCGCGCGTCCAGTAGTAGTTCATGTCGTTCTGCACGCTCTCGAAGTAGGACACCGTCACGCCGCCCGCGTTGCACAGGAAATCGGGGATGACGAAGATGCCGCGCGATTTCAGCACCTCGTCGGCTTCGGGCGTGGTGGGGCCATTGGCGCCCTCCGCCACCACCTTGACCTGCGGGTGGATGGCGCCCACCGTCTCAGCGTTGATCTGGCTCTCGATGGCGGCCGGGATGAGGATGTCGGCTTCCTGGCTGATCCAGGCGTTGCCGTCGTCGATGGTGTAGCCGGCATCGCGTGCCTTGTTCTTATCAATGGTGCCGTACTGGTCTGTGATTGACATGAGGAAGCGCGGGTCCACGCCATCCTTGTGGCAGAAGGTGTAGCTGACCTTGTCCTCGCGGTCCCAGCAGGAGACGCAGCAAACCCGCCCCTTGAGTTGTTCGACCATGCCGATGGCCGCGTACTGGGCGACGTTGCCGAAGCCCTGGATGGCCGCGCAGCACTGGGTTGAATCCATGTTGAGGTATTTGAGCGCCTCGCGCACGGTGTAGATCACGCCGAAACCGGTTGCCTCGGTGCGTCCCAGCGACCCGCCGCCGCCCACCGGCTTGCCGGTGATCACGCCGGGGGTGTATTGACCGCTCAGGCGCGAGTATTCGTCCATCATCCAACCCATCATCTGTGGGGTGGTGCCGACGTCCGGCGCGGGCACGTCCACGCGCGGGCCCAGGTTGCGCCAGATGGCGCGAATCCAGCCGCGCACCAGGTTTTCTTTTTCGCTCAGCGAGAGCGTGGCGGGATCCACCACCACACCGCCCTTCCCGCCGCCCAGCGGGATGTCGGCCACGGCGCATTTCCAGGTCATCCACATCGCCAGCGCGCGCACGGTGTCAATCGTCTCGGCTGGGTGAAAGCGGATACCGCCCTTGTTGGGTCCGCGGGCATCGTTGTGCTGCACGCGAAAACCCTGGAAGACGCGCATGCTGCCGTCGTCCATGCGCACCGGGATGCGGAATTGAAATTCGCGCAGCGGCCAGCGCAGCATTTCGCTGACTTGCGGGTCCAGTTTGAGCAGTCCGGCGACGTGGTCAAATTGGCGCTGCGCCATTTCAAAAGCATTGGTTGTTACAGACATTGGGTTTTCTCCTGTTTTGGTTTCTTGAGGACTGATCGGGCGCGGGGGACAAAAAACGGGCACTTCGGTCCAGTGCCCGCGTCATACCGAACAATATTCCGGCATGTAGGTCTGCATGCGTTCCCTCCGCTGCTTTGCTTCAGCTTAAGAGTACAGGAGAAGAGGGGCGGCGTCAATATGATGAAAATCGCCTGTTGGGCATGACCTTTTCCATCCCGGCAGTCTGACAAATGACCGGCGCGTGGCAAGAATTAATGGCACAAATTTTCTAAGAATTTCTTAAAATCTATTGACAAAGCAGAAATATTGTTCTATAATCAGCGTATAGAATAAATGTTCTATTCCTGAAAATGGAACAAACATCCGCTCACCCAACCAAAAGGAGAAAGCCATGAGCACCTACAGCAACCGCCTCGTCAGTCCCGGACGCGTCCTGTCCAAGATCAACCCCGGCACCGTGTTTGGCCTCATCATTGTCACCGCGCTGCTCGGATTCGAGATGTTCAATTACAGCACCACCGATTTTGCCCTGCGCGACCTGCTGGGCGAGTTGACCTTTGCTGGCCTCCGCTGGTCCACCATCCTGGCCATCGCTTTCTGCGGTATTGATTTTGCCGGCATTGCCCGCCTGTTCACCCCCGAGCGTGGCAGCGATGAGCCCAAGGAGGTGTGGTATCTGTTCGGCGCCTGGCTTTTGGCTGCCACCATGAACGCCATTCTCACCTGGTGGGGCGTATCCATGGCGATTGTCAATCACCAGATGCAGAGCGCGGCAATCATGGACGACAAGACGTTGGTCAAGGTGGTGCCGGTCTTTGTGGCGCTCATGGTGTGGGTGATTCGCATCCTGATCATCGGCACCATTTCGGTGGCAGGCGAGCGCTTCGTCTGGGGTCAAGCGCGCACCGGTCAGTCGCGCGGCGACCGCCCCGCTGTGCGCCCCGGCAGCAGTGCGCCGATCGTCATCCCGCGCCCCAGCCTGGGCGGCCGCAGCGTGCCCCAGCGGCCCAGCCTGTCCTCCCGCCCGGCTGATTCTGCCCCCGCGGCGCGCGGTGAGCCCACTTACCACAGCCTGTCGATGACCGCCCGCCCCGCTCAGCGCCCGCCATCCACCTCCGATTCCAATTCCAATCGGCGAACGCAATAGCTTCTGCTCCCAGGGCTGATTGCGGATGAGTGCCCCGCTGGCATGTTTTGCCAGCGGGGTTTGTTTTTTTTTATCCTGATAGCTTTTGCCAGCATTTGCTGCATATACTGCTGCTAGGATGAATTGGGAATAGAATTTCACTGGGATGATAGGGATGAACAGGATAAAATTATTTAGAAAGTCTTTTTCATCTCTTTCACCCTTTTCATCCTTGTCAAAGGTTTTATCTCATGCAGGCTGATGAACAAGCCCCCAAACCAAAATTCTATGAACTGACCCTGGCTGAGCGCCTGGCGCGCATGGTTGCCGAGGGCGGATTAACCCCTGAGGAGGCCGCAGCCCTTTCCGGCCAGCCCGGCTTGACCCCCGCCCAGGCTGACCACATGGTGGAGAACGCGCTGGGCGTGTTCAGCCTGCCGCTGGGCATCGCCCAGAATTTCATCGTCAACGGTCGCGCTGTGTTGGTGCCGATGGCGGTCGAAGAGCCGTCGGTGATCGCTGGCGCATCCTTCATGGCGCGTCTGGCTGCGGCGGGCGGCGGCTTTCGCGCCGAGGCTGACCCGCCGCTGATGATCGGGCAAATGCAGCTGCTGGCCTTGCCTGACTGCGCCGCAGCAGCCCGGAAAATTCTGGAACAAAAAGGGCGCCTGCTGGCCGAAGCTGCCGGGGTGGATCCGCTGCTCAACCGCTTGGGCGGCGGTCCGCGCGACCTGGAGGTGCGCCAGCTTGAAAGCCCCCATCTAGGCGCATTTCTCGTCCTGCATCTGATCTACGATGTGCGCGACGCGATGGGTGCCAACGCAGTTAACACCGCGCTGGAGCGCCTGGCTCCGCTGGTGGAACAGATCAGCGGAGGGCGGGTGCTGCTGCGCATCCTCACCAACCTGGCCGACCGCCGTCTGGCGCGCGCCGAGGTCACCATTCCGCTCAAAGAGCTGGGCAGCGCCCAGTTCAGCGCACAGGATACCCGCGACAGGATCATCGCCGCCTGGGCTTTCGCCGCGGCTGACCCCTACCGTGCTGCCACCCACAACAAGGGCATCATGAACAGCATTGACGCGGTGGTGATCGCCACCGGCAACGACTGGCGCGCGGTGGAAGCCGGCGCGCACGCTTATGCGGCGCGAAGCGGGCGTTACACCAGCCTGAGTGTCTGGGGCAGCGACGCAGCCGGTAACCTGGTCGGCACACTCGAATTGCCCATGGCGGTCGGAACGGTGGGCGGCGCCACGCGCGTCCATCCCGGCGCCGGGGCAGCGCTCAAGCTGATGGGCGTCACCTCGGCCCGCGAGCTGGCTGAGATCATCGTTTCAGTGGGGCTGGCCCAGAACCTGGCTGCTCTGCGCGCCCTGTCCACGGAGGGCATCCAGCGCGGGCATATGAACCTGCATGCCCGCCAGGTGGCCATAGCGGCCGGAGCGGTGGGCGACGAGATCAACCGCCTGGCCGAACAACTGGTGGCTGAAAAGACTGTGCGCATCGACCGCGCCGTTGAAATACTCAAACAATGGAAGTTATAGGAGCTAAAAATGGACGATACCCCTCCCGTTGTGGATCCCTCTCTGCTGCTGAAGACTGACCGACCGGTGGGCATCATCGGGTACGGCGCCTACATTCCGCGCTACCGCGTGCCAGGCGCCGACATTGCCAAACTTTGGGTGGGGCGGGGTAGCGGCACGGTCAAGGAAAAATCCGTGCCCGGGTTGGATGAGGATGTGATCACCATGTCGGTGGAGGCGGCGCGCAACGCGCTGGCCCGCGGCGGCATTCACGCCCACCAGCTCCGCGCGGTGTGGATCGGCTCCGAGTCGCATCCCTATGCGGTCAAACCCTCCGGCACGGTGGTGGCTGAAGCCATCGGCGCCACCCCGCACATCTCGGCTGGAGACTGGGAGTTTGCCTGCAAGGCAGGCACCGAAGCGATGGTGGCAGCCATGGGGCTGGTCGGCTCTGGCATGGGGCGCTACGCCCTGGCGATCGGCGCTGACACTGCCCAGGGCAGGCCCGGCGACGCGTTGGAATACACCGCCGGCGCGGGCTGCGCAGCTTTTATCATTGGGCCCGGCGAAGAGGCCCTGGCGGTCATCGAGGCGGCCTATTCTTTTGTGACCGACACCCCCGATTTCTGGCGCCGCGCTGAGCAGAAATATCCCGAACACGGTCAGCGCTTCACCGGTGACCCGGCTTATTTCAAGCACATCACCTCGGCGGGCGAGGCGCTGCTGCAGATGACCGGCACCACCGCCCAGGATTACGCCTTTGCGGTCTTCCACCAGCCCAATCCCAAGTTTCCCCAGCGGGCAGCCAACCTGCTGGGCTTTAACGATGAGCAAATCAAGGTTGGGCTGCTCAACCCGTTGATCGGCAACACCTATGCCGCCGCTGCGCTGGTGGGGCTGACCGCCATTTTCGACGTGGCCAAGCCCGGCGACCGAATTTTTGTCGTCTCCTATGGCTCCGGCGCCGGATCGGATGCCTTCGTGATCCGTGTCACGGATGCCATTGAGGAGCGCCGCGCAAAAGCCAGTTTCACCATGGATTATGTCAACCGCCGCACCCAGATTGATTACGCCACTTATGCCCGCTACCGCGGCAAGCTGGACATGGGCTAGGCGCACCGTAGCAACCGCCGGGTAGAAAGGAGAACAGCTCATGTCGGAAGTTGTCATCGCGGGAATTGGCCAGGTGCCGGTGGGTGAACACTGGCATCTTTCGTTGCGCACGCTGGCCGCGCGCGCCATGTTGGCGGCGATCAAGGATGCCGGCGGTCTCAAACCCAAATCGCTGTATATCGGCAACGCGCTGGCATCGGTGATTTCGCGCCAGACCAACCTGGGGGCGCTGCTGGCGGATAACGCCGGGATGGCTGGCGTTGAGGGCGTTACCGCTGAAGCGGCTGGCGCTTCGGGCGGAGCGGCTTTCCGCCTGGGCTACCTGGCGGTGGCTTCCGGGTGGGTGGATGTGGCATTGGTGGTGGGGGTGGAGAAATGGACCGACATGGTCGGACCTGCCAATGAGGCGGCTGCGGGTGAGACGGGCGATTACGATTATGAGGCGGTGCAAGGGGTCACGCCGACCGCGCTGGCCGGCATGCTGATGCAGCGCTACCTCTATCAATACCAGCCGCCGCGAGAGGCTTTCGCCGCTTTCCCACTGCTGGCGCACGCCAACGCGGTGCACAATCCCAACGCGATGTACCGCCGCGCCATTTCCGCCGAGGCTTATACCCGCGCCGAGATGGTTGCCGATCCGCTCAACCCGTTCGATGTCGCCCCCTACGCGGACGGAGCTGCCGCGCTGCTGTTGACCCGTCCCGACCTGGTCCCACCGGGCCTGCCGCATGCGCTGGTGCGCGTGGGCGGCTCGGGGGTGGCGATCGACACGCTGGCGCTGCACGACCGCCCCAACTTGATGGCCTTCGATGCCGCGCGGATGTCGCTGGAGAAGGCCTGCCGCCAGGCGGGTATGCTGCCCCAGGACGCGGACTTCTTTGAGCTGTGCGACGCTTATTCGATCTATGCTGTCCTCAGCCTGGAGGCGGCTGGTTTTACCCGCCGTGGCGAGGGCTGGAAGCTGGGTCAGGACGGCTACCTCTCTCTGCAGGGCAAGTTGCCCATCCTGACCCTGGGCGGGTGCAAGGCGCGCGGCAATCCATTGGGCGCTGCCGGCGCTTACCAGTTGGTTGAGGCTGTCCAGCAGTTACGCGGGCAAGCCGGCGCCAATCAGTTGCCCGATCCGCGCCGTGCGCTGGTGCAATCGCTGGGCGGGCCAGCCTCCACGGCGGTGACCCATGTGCTGGAGCGGGTGTCCTGAAGCGGCGCACGTTGTTTTGCGCCATTCACAGTCATTCTTCAATTTCGGGAGGGAAACATGAAAGTCGGCCTGTACAGCATCACCTATCTGGGCATCTGGTATGATGGCCCGGCCTTGAATTTTGCGGACTTCGTCAAACGCGCCAAAGATTTCGGTTACAGTGGGATTGAGCTGGACGGCAAGCGCCCGCATGGCAATCCCATGGACCTGGACCGGGGGACGCGCGAAAAGATGCGCAGCATCCTGGCGCGTGAGGGGTTGGAGATCCCCTGTGTGGCGTCCAACAACGATTTTTCCAGCCCGCTGGCAGAGCAGCGCGAATGCCAGTTGCTGATGGTGCGCGAGCAAGCCCGCCTGGCCGCCGACCTGGGCGCCAGGGTGGTGCGCCTGTTCGCTGCCTGGCCGGGCATCCCCAGCCACGAGGGTTTCGCCACCTACGACCTCACGCGCGGATCGTTCTACTCCTTTGAGCACCAGTTCCCCTACGTCACCTGGCTGGAGCGCTGGAATTTCGTCAAGGCCTGCCTGAAGGAAGCGGCTGCCTTTGGCGAGGAATTTGGGGTGGTGATGGCGCTGCAGAACCATGCCCCGCTGCTGCGGCACTGGAAGGATTGCTACGACATGGTGCGCGAGGTCAACTCGCCCTGGCTCAAGGTGTGCCTCGACCTGCCGATCATGAACAGCTTTGATCCGGCCTATGTGCGCGAAGCGGCGCTGACCGTGGGCAGCCTGCAGGTGCATTCGCACTTTGGCGGCGAGTTTTACCGCGCCGCAGACGGCAGCGTGCAGCAGCGCGCCCTCGATTTTGGCCGCCCGCTGCCAGATTATGCTCATTTCATCCAACTGATGCGCGAGGTCGGCTACGACGGCTATTTCTGCTTTGAGCTGTGCCATCCGGTGTTGAACGACGCCCATGAGCGCCAGGGCCTGGCCTACGTGAATGAGCAGGCGCGCCTGGCGCAGGAGTTCATGGCGAAGCTAATCCAGAATTGAATTGGGATGAAAAGGTTGGTTGAGATGAAAGGGATGGATTTTTCTTTATTTATTCCCGATAACTTCTCATTCCTCAGGTTCTCCCTCATTTGCTTTACAGGCCTACCTTCTACCGCTTCACGTCTCACGTCTCACGCGTCAAGGTCTTTCCATCTTGATAGTTTTTGATAGTTTCCCGGCTGACACTTCAGGTGTTATGAAAATAGCCGGTTTGAAGGGGTTGCGGGCAGCGCTGAAGGGCATTAAAGCTGATAGGCTTTGATAGCATGAGGCGGATACACTGTAACCAATCTGAAAACAGAGACAGAAGGAGCGGTAAACATGGAAATTCCTCGCCATTGGCGAATCAAAAAACAGCGTTATGCCCTGGTGGGCGAAGTCTGCCCGCATTGCGATGCCAAAATCTTCCCCCCGCGGGACGTGTGTCCGCATTGCGGCGGTGAAGCCAAGGAGGAATTCGCCTTCAGCGGTCGGGGTGAGGTCTTTTCTTTCACGGTTATGTACGACGCCCCGGCCGGATTCGAAGACACCACCCCCTACACGGTGGCGTTGGTCAAGCTCGACGAAGGCCCGGTGGTCACCGCGCAACTGACCGACCTGGGCGACCAGCCGGCGCAGATCGGCATGCCGGTGGAGATGGTCACCCGCCGCATCCGCCAGGACGGGGATGAGCGCGGCATGTTGGTGTATGGGTATAAGTTCCGACCGGTGATGGCTGGGACGCGGTAAGCATTTCGCCATGTAAAGAATACATAAAACGCTCTCTTGACATGGAGAGCGTTTTTTTATAAATCCTATGAGTATTGCATTTATTAAGTTCTATTGATATTACCTCGCAGGCTCTTCGCTGGACTAGCCTTGCGCAAGCTGGGTGAATGACAGACCCGCTTAAGGAATCACCCACCTCGTTTGAGTTCTGGGTTATGGTAAAGAAAGAACTCATCCGCCCAGTGAAGGTAAACTTTCTGCGCGGAATGAGTATTGTTTGACGCGAATTTGATCACACATTTGCTCAAGGATTTTAGTACCCTGGGTTGGTAGAGTCATTTCATTATCCTATTTTCGTTAGAAATGTATTATCATTAAAGTACACAAAGTATTACTCAGTATTGTGTCAACAAAGTTCTGCCAAAAAAAGCCCGCAGTCCCTTCAGTCGCTGCGCTCCATCAGGGACTCGCGTCGGGTGATTCCCTGAGCGGATTTGACCAGAAATTCTCTTGCGCAGCATCCCGAAGCGATCGCGAAGCATCCCTGCGGGAAGGGTCTGTCCGCGCTTAGATCGTAAAACTTTGTTGACAAAGTACTCAGCCAAGTGACTGCACATGATTGCCAATCAGGGTTTTTTACAGATAGCTGGATAAAACATAGTTGGGCGCTGGTCAGTGAGTCAAAATAGTGTTAGTGAAAACAAAACCATGTATATTGATGATGGCCAATTCAGTGGACGTGAAAAGGAAGTAATCGGACTTCTCTTACAGGGCAAAAGCAATAAACAAATTGCACTGGTACTCGGCATTTCTGCAAGCACCGTTGAGTACCATTTGAAAAACATTTACAAAAAACTTAAAGTAAATTCCAGAACGGAAGCAGTTCTGCGATTAGGGAAATCCATAGGTAACGATACTTTGGGTGAATTAGGGAAATCCGCAGTTGAAATAAGCAGCGTATCCAGCGATAATGGCAGCAAACTTATTTCAACACGGAGAATTCCCATGAAAAAAATGTATTTGATTTTCGGCGGCATGTTGACAACCGTATTGGTTGTCGCACTTGTTCTTTTCAATTTGCCTGCTCAAAATGCAGAAGTTGCACCAACCCTCACATCTTCCACAGTGACTGAAGTTCCCACCAAAATTGCAACTGAAACAATCACGCCGATTCCTGTGCAACTCCCATTACTCGTTTCTCCTAAAAGTTGCGCATCATCAAGTGGGCAATTACCCACATTATCTAATTCCGAGATGCCGTCCATACGTCCAGTAAATAATACACTTGGGGGAGGAATAGTTCAAAGCAACGGATTTACTATTGAGTTATTTTTATATTGTGATTCGGTTTTTCAGCATCTGTCCACTGATTTTGCGAGTGACATTGATGGTTTGGCTATTTATTACAATTGGCGCTATGACGCACCTCATGAAAGCGGTATGATACACGGTTTTTTTGGAATTGAGCCAGATGTTCAGTGGAAACTTGGACAAGGACCGTCCACGAGTCAAGGACATGTAGCACAAGGACAAAGCACAGGCATTCTTTTTGCTTCATACCCTCCCGCTAATTTTACTGATCCAACGACGCTGCGATTTATTTTTATGATAAGAACAGAGTCTGGGCAATTATCTGGTGCTGTGCTTTCATTTGTTATTCAACAAGTTTCTGACGGTCTCCAACCAAGTAATATGCACATTTCTGTTTTGTCCGAAATAGAAATGGAATCCATTAGAACAACTTTGCCGCCTGATAACGAATAAAGATTTAGCGCGAAAGCGTCCAACATCTCGTGCAGACGGACGGTTGGGCGCACTCGGTCCGCCTGATGGCATTCAGTCCCAAGTGGTTTTGCTGTGCCTCAACTTTTCTCTGCCAAATCTCCCCGTCCGCCGCTAACGCAAGCCATTGGCCGGCTGTTTTAAATCTTATTGATTTTGATTCCGCTTGACTGTATAACGATTTTACACAGTTTGTCACCAATATTGTGCAATCGTCTGGCAGAACCTCGAAGCAAACATTGGATTAACCTGTCACCCACAAGAAAGGATAAATCCCATGCAAAGGTTAGTCCGTTCAATGTTCATCGTGATCTTGACGATTTTACTGAGCGCATGCGCATCGGCAACGGGAACGTCGCAGTCCATTGACGCCATATCTGGCATGTGGGTTGGTACTGCGAAAAGTGGAGATTTCGAGTTTGGCGTTACTTTTGTGATTGGGGAAAAATGCAGTCTTGGGGACACTTGCGGAACTTTTGACTTCCCTGATATTTCATGTTCTGGATCACTTGCCATAACAAAAATTAAGGGAGATATTTTTGAGTTTCAAGCAAGCGACAGAACGAGTGGTTGTGATCCATCACCAGACAATCGCGATTCGCTTGAACTACTTCCAGACGGGACTCTTTTATTTATTTCAACAAGCAGCACCCACGAAGAAACGCGCGCTATTTTGAATAAGAATAAGTAGTCTTGCACAAAACCGCCCAACACAAGTGGCGCAGGACGTCCTGCGTCCAGCGCCACTTGTGGCAAGCGTTATTCACCGGTCTAGACCGCCAGGGCAGGCTGGCTTTGAGTTTTTTTCCTCGTCCCTGTTCTTTGGTGGGTAGTTCCATCCACTCAGCCAGCAGGTCTGGGAAAGCAGTTGCTAGAATACGGCTTTAGCCTTGATGATGATGACCCTGGCATGGCTGTCGAATTGGGAAGATTAAACGATGCTCTACCAAAAATAGATGACTTTTCCATCCGCCTTGCCCAAGGTGATACAGACATCAAGCAATGGAGTATCACTATGCAAACGGGGTTTGAGATTCCTTCACCTAACGATTTGATCGTTAAGGCATGGTGGAATGTGCTTCATGAAACAGACTCGAAAATTATGCTTGCCTACACAGGATTTCTGGATGATAAGCCCGTTGCCACATCCCTCCTTTTTTTAGGAGCAGGTGTTGCTGGAATTTATGCGGTTGCAACGATCCCCGAAGCACGAAGGAAAGGCATAGGCGCTTGGATGACTTTACATCCTCTCCTTCAGGCGCGTTCAAGTGGATACAAGATAGGTGTCCTTTTTGCATCACCCATGGGGCTGGGTGTTTATCGTTCATTGGGATTTCAAGAATACTGTAAAATCGCTTCATATCGCTGGGCGTCTGAATGAAAGAATGCGGGCCGACAAAGCGTGCACCTGACGAGAGGGACTGCTGCCTTCGGCGGCGTGCGGCATTTTCAGGTATTTTCCTCGCTTCGAGTTTTCCCTGCTCCCAAGCCGAGTCCGCGCCCGCCCTTGCCGGTAACGCTTGCTGTTAGGCGATGATTGACCAGGCTATATCAAACTCATATGGAGACCAAATGAATCTAGGCGCAACTTTGTACGTCAAAAACAGTGTCGAGGCTGTTGAATTCTACACCGAAGCATTTGGAATGACCTTGGGCTACAATGTAAAAAACAATGATGGTTCATTCCTTCACGCCGAACTCGTAAAAGGAGATACATCGGGCTTCGCCGTGAGCGAAAACAACGATGAGGAGATCGCTCGATCGATGCTAGCGGCGAAGCAACCTACCATGAGCTTGGGCTTGAATCTCGACAACGACGATGAACTCCATCATGCTTATAGAATTCTCGCGGAGGGCGGGCACATTTTGAGAGAACTAGGGTCGCTTCCGTGGAGTCCCTGTTCGGCGGATATTGTCGATAAGTACGGCGTTTGTTGGTACATCTACGTTTCTCAACATCGACCAGACTGATAATACCAAATCGTAATACCTCCAATGCGGACCGAGTCGCTTTTACGGGTATGGGTTTCGCCCGGTGATGGCTGGAATGGATTGATCTTATTACAAATCTTGATGCCACACTCTCCATGGAACCCATGCGGAGAGTTTCTTCTTAAGAAACCGCCGAGTGCGTAATTGCTATTTTGCAGTATAATTGCAAAATAGCACACAGAGACAAGATGATAGACACCTACATTCCTCGCCAGATTGGTCCGCACGTAAGCAAAGCCGCGAATGAATTCCCGGCGGTGGTCGTGATCGGCCCACGTCAATCCGGAAAAACCACCCTTTTGCAGAAACTTTTTGGTGGGCAATACCCAATCATCTCTCTTGAACCGCCGGATGTACGTCTGGCTGCGCAGTCCGATCCGCGAGGATTTTTAAATCTATATCCAGCGCCGATTATCTTTGATGAAATTCAGTATGCACCTGGACTGCTTCCTTACATCAAAGAAAGCATCGACGCCAACCGGAATAAGACGGGCCAATACATCTTGACTGGTTCGCAAAACTTGCTGTTGATGGCACAGGTGACGGAAAGCCTGGCAGGGCGGACCGCTGTACTCAAGCTAATGCCGCTTACACGCCGAGAAAACGCTCGGTTGCCCGGCGAAAGTTTTCCGTGGGAGAATGTACAATTCTCCAGCTTGCCCAGGCAAGCATCTGCAGAATTATGGGAGCAAATTCTGCGAGGTTCATATCCTGAACTTGCGTCCCACCCCGAACGAGATGCGCGTCTCTGGCAAGCCAGTTATATTCAGACATATCTGGAGCGAGATGTCAGGAATCTACGCAACCTGGGTGATTTAACCCAATTTCAGGTGTTCCTCCGCTCCCTGGCGGCCCGCAGTGCGCAAATCTTAAATTTAAGCGATCTGGCTCGAGATGTGGGTGTGGCGGTGAATACCGCCAAGGATTGGATTTCGATCATGGAGGCCAGTTTTCAAATCATTGTTCTACGGCCGTATTTCGCGAACATAGGCAAGCGCCTGATCAAATCTCCAAAGATTTATTTTACAGACACCGGGTTGTTGTGCTATCTGGTTGGATTGCGGGATGGCGTACATGCTTTGGCTGGCCCGATGGGTGGGGCGATCTTTGAGAATTGGGTGATCGCAGATATCTATAAGACCTTCTTGCATCGTGGCGAAGAACCGACCATGTACTATTGGCGAACGACCGCCAGTTCCGAAGTGGATGTAATAATAGAAACGCAAGCTGGATTGCTCCCGCTCGAGATTAAATTGTCGCAAACCCCGCGATTGGAGATGGCAAAGGAAATACAAGCTTTTCGGCGTGATTTTACGACAAAAGCCCTGCCAGGGTATGTCATTTATCCCGGAGACCTTGTGCTGCCTCTAGGCGAGGGTGCTACTGCATTGCCCTTAAGCAGGTTGTGACCTGGAAAACCTGATTATTAATGTGCGTGGACCGAGTCGTGTTTACGGGTGTAAGTTTCACCCGGTGATGGCTGGAATGGACTGATCTTATGGTTAATCACAAAAGAAGCGTTCTGCTCATCGGGAGAACACTTCTTGCATATTCTATTGTAAAACTCATACACTCCCAATCAGCGGACGAATCCAGTGAGGAGGGACCAACCAATTCTGCCTATTGCGTAAATTCTGCAGAAGTTACTTTTTTTTTTAAAATGCAACTTATGTATAGTTGTTGGTTTTGCTGTTCCTGTTAGCGAATACAAAGGTATATAATTTTATGAGGATTATTTTACGGATTGGGTTTTTCATCAAGAATCAATGAGGTATGACCGAAGTTTCTACGGTCGGTATAAAGTGGGTGGAAACGAATTGCATGTTCTTAATTGATAAGTGGCAAGCGGCATAAAATAATTAAAGCCTCAAGATGAAAATATCCTTATCTGCAAACATCATCAAACTAGTAATAGTAAATACAATTTTGCTTGTTGGGCTGCTCCTGTTCCCGATTTCCCTTCAATCCGAGATTGGTTCGGGCGACTTTCGTCCATATTGGAGTTCCAGTTTTTTACTCAGAAATGGGCAAGATTTTAGTAATTTATCGAATATGGAATTCATTGAACGGTCTCGAACAAATTGGACTCAACCATATACAATGTATGCCTGGTTTTCTCCTACGGGCAACTTAATTCTTTTACCCTATACTTTTCTTCCATTTGAACATGCTGTTTATTATTGGTTATTAACCAATATATTGGTCATTTTTATTAGCGCCATATTACTTTGGCATAATACGAAAACACACATTTATATTCCGTTGGTGGCGTGTTGTTTTTTTTCGGCAACTCTGCATTCACTTTATCTGGGACAGGTTAATACGGTCGTAGTGCTAGGCTTAGCGTTATTTATGTTCCTGGATACGCCAAAGCGTGAATTCCTGGCAGGTGCTTGTCTTCTCTTCGTAACGATTAAACCTCACCTCGTCATTTTAACTTTACCGCTTTTGATAATTAATGCAATTTGGCAAAAAAAAATAAAACTACTGATGGGTTTCTCAAGTGCGCTCTTGATATGCGCGCTCATTTTATGGAGTATTTATCCGCTGTGGCTCAAGAGTTTTTGGCAGGTAATAACTTCTGGTATGAGCAGTTTTCGCGAGACACCTTCAATTTCTGGGCTTTTAATCCATGCAGGCTACACAAATGGCAAGTGGTTTTGGATCGTCGCAATCATGCTGGCCATGACAATCTGGTGGAGATTTCGAGATAAAGTCAAACAACGAACTCTAATCGACATAACAATTCTGGCGGGAATGATTGTGTCTCCAGTTGGTTGGAGTTACGATCATGTGGTTTTACTTATTCCCCTACTTCATGTTTTGGAATGGATGGTTCGTGGAACCGTGGCTAAAGGCAAAGTAATCGTGATAACGATAATATTGATTGCCGTTAACTTAATTTCTTTATATCAGCGTTCCTTGTCCGTAAATGATGTTTGGTTCTTCTGGATACCATTGGTTGCTCTATTTGTTTATATATATGCATGGAAACAAAAACAAATAAAAATATCAGATACCGCTGTTGCGATGCAAGCAGGCTAACAAAGCTTGCACCTGTTGGGCGGGAATTTACTGCGAATAAAGTAATTGTTTGCAGCGATGTGTTCTTACTCATAACTGACCGGTGGGAAAGATACTGGTGAACAGTCCGAGTTGTATAATTGGAAAGATAAACGCTAAAATACTAGGTAAATATGAATAATTCCAATACAAACCATCACCGGATCGCAAAAATGACCTTCGCTTCGGTGTATCCGTTGTATCTTGCAAAGATAGAGAAGAAAGGCCGGAGCAAACAAGAATTGCATCAGGTCATCGAGTGGTTGACAGGCTTTGATGATAAGAGGCTTCAGGAATTGATCAACGAGAACGCAACTTTTGAAGTTTTCTTCCAACAGGCTTCGCTTAACCCAAATGCGCGCCTCATCACCGGAGTGATCTGTGGGTATCGTGTGGAGGAAATCGAAGATCCTTTTATGCGGCAGGTTCGATATTTGGATAAGTTGGTGGATGAATTGGCGAAGGGCAGGCCGATGGAGAAAATTTTACGCGGCTCTTAGGGGGCTGTGGCGCGTGCTTTTGCGCGAGAGGGCGCGATGGTTGTATTGGCGGCACATGGAGGCCAGTTTTCAAATCATTGTTCTACGGCCGTATTTCGCGAACATAGGCAAGCGCCTGATCAAATCTCCAAAGATTTATTTTACAGACACCGGGTTGTTGTGCTATCTGGTTGGATTGCGGGATGGCGTACATGCTTTGGCTGGCCCGATGGGTGGGGCGATCTTTGAGAATTGGGTGATCGCAGATATCTATAAGACCTTCTTGCATCGTGGCGAAGAACCGACCATGTACTATTGGCGAACGACCGCCAGTTCCGAAGTGGATGTAATAATAGAAACGCAAGCTGGATTGCTCCCGCTCGAGATTAAATTGTCGCAAACCCCGCGATTGGAGATGGCAAAGGAAATACAAGCTTTTCGGCGTGATTTTACGACAAAAGCCCTGCCAGGGTATGTCATTTATCCCGGAGACCTTGTGCTGCCTCTAGGCGAGGGTGCTACTGCATTGCCCTTAAGCAGGTTGTGACCTGGAAAACCTGATTATTAATGTGCGTGGACCGAGTCGTGTTTACGGGTGTAAGTTTCACCCGGTGATGGCTGGAATGGACTGATCTTATGGTTAATCACAAAAGAAGCGTTCTGCTCATCGGGAGAACACTTCTTGCATATTCTATTGTAAAACTCATACACTCCCAATCAGCGGACGAATCCAGTGAGGAGGGACCAACCAATTCTGCCTATTGCGTAAATTCTGCAGAAGTTTCTTTTAACTGGCAACTGTCGAACAATTATATGAATGCAAGCACAATCAGAACAACCGCCATGATTAATGACCCGATGGTGACAACCATCTGGCCAGTCATGATTTTTTCGTGCTCTGAAATGTGCTCTGCAGGTTTTTCGGGATTGTAATGCACCTGGATTTGATCGCCCACCGCATCCAGCAGCTTCTCCGCCTGAGCGCGGACACCTTTGCTGCCCAGGAACAATTTCTTCTCGTATGGACCGCCTGGCGCATCGTAACGATACGTGATATCCGCACGGTATGTATAACTGTTGGTTTTGCTGTTCCTGTTCATCGAAACATCCCGTGACAACACGCTCCCGGTGGCGATTGGCCAGGTGGCGCTGGTGGTCTTTCTCCGGTAAATACTAAGCATCTTCAGGCCTGTAAAACAACCCACAGCGAAGAGCAATACTGCCAACACGATCAGAAGTATTTGCGAGCTCATGGCGAACCTTTCTTTCACGAATTTGGGGTAGATTATGCATTACAAGACGGATGACTAATTATAGCTTTCGCGCTAATTTTGTGTCAAAAAATTTTTACCTGCGCATGAGGAGATGATCAATCTCTCCGACTACGGGCTGCCTTCAGCCCGCGGTTGAGGACATGGGTTTAAATCATCGTTGGCTTGAAATCCTTGTGCCCGGGTAATTCCTGCACCGTGCGAATGTCATACCCGGCTTCCAAATATTGCCAGCCCAATTCTTTGCCTGCGTTTGGATATTTGCGGATACCCAGCCAAACCCGGAAAATACAAATGTTGGCGTGGCTCAGCCCATCGACCTGCTAGTTAGCACTCTCACATTATCCCAGGATGGCGAATGTTGAACTGGGTAGATGAATAGCGATACCTTGTTTGCAGGTATATAATCATATTCTACAAACCTTACCAAAGGAGTCCAGAAATGCTTTTACGAGGGAAAACTGCAATCGTCTACGGTGCATCGGGTGCGGTTGGCGGCGCTGTGGCGCGTGCTTTTGCGCGAGAGGGCGCGATGGTTGTGTTGGCGGCACGTCGCCGTGAGCCGCTTGACGAAGTATCAAGGGACATTAAGACTCATTATGGTTTGGCGGAGGTGATGCCGGTTGATGCGACGGATCCCAGTGCGGTAACGCACCATCTGAATGAGGTGACCGATCGTTTTGGGTCTGTGTCATTGATGTTCAATGCGATCTCCTGGGATGATGTCCAGGGGCAGGCGCTATCGGATATGACTTTCGACCAATTTTTCGCGCCAATACAGACGTGCCTTACAACATGGTTCCACACGGGAACCGCCCTGGCCAGGCATATGGCGCAGCACGGAGGCGGCACGATTTTAGGTATCACGGCTAATGCTGGTCGTGAACCACTTTTTGGGGTGGGTGGCTTTGGCGTGGCTTGCGCAGCTTTGGAGCATTACCTCAGGCAATTAGCCGTTGAGAGCGGCCCAGACCAGGTGAGGGTTTGTTGGGTTCGCTCGCCTGGATCGCCGGATGCGCCTGGCGTGAGAGAGGCCTGGCAGCTATACGGAGATCGGAATGGATTGACTTTTGACGAGGTTCATCGTGAGTTCGCAAAGGACGTCCCATTGCGCCGCGTCACTTCTTTAGGTCAAATTGCCAACGCTGCTGTGCTGTTGGCAAGCGACCTCGCCTCAGGGATGACCGCGACCATGGCCAATGCAACCGGCGGCGCGCAGGTAGACTGATACCCAATATATCATCTGAAATCGTTCGAAAAACTCACTTGTCAAGGTCAGATACGCAGGATCAAGCGATTAGCCCAATGCGCATTGAATTCTTACGGGTTCACCGATCTTGCCTTCAAGTTCCTTCGACAGGCTGGCAACACCCTCTTCCGGGTAAATGAAGCCAATCCCACCATCATTACCAAAACCACTCTATATGCGCCAGGCCAGTATTTGCTCCGAATCAACCAACCGGGATATCAAGCGCCCACAGAGCTGGAATTGGAGCTGACATGGCTTGCCTCGATGTGCCAGGAGGCCGATCTCCTGGTGCCAGAACCGGTCTAGGCACTGGATGGCAATCTATTTACACAGGTTGCACTTCTTTAAATACCCGGGGAATGCAACTGTTCCCTTCTCCGCTGGGTAAAGGGGCACGAATGCTTGGATGCGTTGCAGGTTGGATACCATGAAATTCCGCTATTAGATAGCGGAATTTCATGGTAAAATTCTCGTATGATAGATCGCCCGCATCTTAGGCAAATCATCCAAACAAAGCTGGATGTCAATCGAGTAGTAGCCTTGATCGGCCCCAGGCAGTGTGGGAAAACCACCCTGGCGCGCGAATTTGTATCCCCACGCTCCGTTAATTATTTTGATCTGGAAGACCCATTGAGCCTGGCGCTGCTCAACCAGCCCATGACCGCTTTGCAGGATCTGACTGGCCTGGTGGTGATCGATGAGATTCAACGGCGGCCGGACTTGTTTCCCATTCTGAGAGTGTTGGTTGACCGTAATCCACTTCCTGCCAGGTTTTTGATTCTAGGGAGTGCTTCTCCAGACCTCTTGCGGCAATCTGCTGAGAGCCTCGCCGGGCGCATTTCTACCATTTTCATGAGCGGATTCAACCTTGCGGAAGTGGGAATGCAGGCACAAAGTACCCTCTGGCGGCGCGGTGGATTTCCACTTTCTTTCACAGCATCCAGCGAAGATGACAGTCTTGAATGGCGCAGAGATTTCGTGCGCACATTCCTGGAGCGAGACATTCCCCAATTTGGGTTCAACATTCCTTCCACCAGCCTTTTCCGCTTCTGGAGCCTGTTGGCGCACTATCATGGACAGGTCTGGAATGCAGCTGAAGCAGCTCGTACTTTGAATGTCAGCGAGGGCACGGCGCGCCGGTATGTCGATTTACTGCAAGACCTTTTCATGGTGCGGCTGCTTCAGCCTTGGTACGCGAACCTGAGAAAACGGCAGGTGAAGTCTCCAAAAGTGTTTATTCGTGATACGGGTTTGCTCCATGTTCTCCTGGGCATTCGCACTGAACAGGAACTGCTTTTGCACCCGCGCAGTGGCGCGTCTTGGGAGGGATTCGTGATCGAAGAGATGATTAAGTCCACTGCTCCAGACGAAGTATATTTTTGGGGCACTCACTCTGGAGCTGAACTGGATTTGCTCATGATTAAAGATGGCAAGAAAATTGGCGTGGAGTGTAAACGCGTTGACGCTCCTCGTCTGACGCCAT
>CAZCBJ010000003.1:45076-53761 GCA_964496705.1 uncultured Anaerolineaceae bacterium
GAGGGAGTCTATTTCTTCGAGAACTTCCCGCGCATGCTGGCGGCAAAGAACGACCTGGAATTATCCATGCTATTGGTCGTCTATCCTGGGGCAAAACGCTATGCATTAGCCGAAGACATCAAGACAGTACCACTATCCAGCCTGGCAGAAGAGGGCGCAGCATGGTGATAAACAAGCAAAGTTAATAAAGTCATGTTGACCCAATTGGAGTAGACCGAGTGGTTTGCACGGGGGTAACTCCCGAATACCCATTTACAACAGATCAGTAAAAGCGCCTTCCGATGATGGAGGCGCTTTATTTTCCGCATGAGGTATTGATCAATCCAAGGGACTGCGCACACCTTTCGTCTGAAAGGGAAGCACATGGGTGGAATTTCAAGCAGATTGTGCCGCGAAATTGGTCGGCCTGTTTTTGGGATTCGAGGGGATGGCTCTCGGTCAGGGATGTCTGACTTCATCAAGCCGGATGTATAATATTTTTAGATTTGTATACTGCTGATTGTTTGGGATTAACAGGCATCATGACAGGATAGCATTTTCATTTTAGCTTACTATACGGCGTAATCGCAGCCTGTTGGGAATCTATATAATTTTAGGCAGATGGAAAACATACTCCCAGGTAATCATGAGCGTAGAATCACTTATTCAAGCCATTGTTGGTGAGATCAAAACCATATCAGGGGTTAAGGCAATCGTGCTCGGCGGCTCCCGTGCCAGGGGAACACATCATTCATTTTCCGACATTGACTTGGGAATTTATTATGACTCATGCAGTCCATTGAATTTAACCGAACTGGCAAAGGTGGCGACAAAACTTGACGATGAACATCGCACAGACCTTATTACAGCGATAGGTGGGTGGGGGCCCTGGATTAACGGCGGTGGTTGGCTTCAGATTGGGTCATTTCCTGTAGATTTTCTATACAGGGATTTGGACAAGGTAAGCGATGTGATTGATTCCTGCCTGGATGGAATAGTGGAAATTTTTTACCAGCCAGGGCATCCGAATGGGTTTGTTTCATCCATTTATCTTGGGGAAATCGCTGTCTGCCAACCGCTTTGGGATCCTGAAGGAAGGATTGCTGAACTTAAAAGCAGGGTTTCTCCCTACCCCACCGCTTTACAAAAGGCTGTAATTCAGAAATTTGCATGGGAGATAGATTTTTCAATAGGGATTGCACAAAAAAGCATCGCAAAGGCTGATACCACTTATGCGGCAGGATGTTGTTTTCGGAGTGTGATGTGTATGCTTCAAGTCCTTTTTGCTCTGAATAAAGTGCATTGGCTGAATGAGAAAGGAGCTGTGGCTATTGCCAATAATTTCGAGATGAAACCGGCTGATTTTCAAAGCAGAGTGGGCGACGTTTTTAGCACGTTAAGTGCCACACCTGAATCCATATCTCTATCTGTGGATATCTTGAAAGAATTAAACGCAGATATTGATGTTTTGCTGAGAAGCAGTACCTTGATATAAAATCTCCCCAACACAGCGGGCAGTGGACGGTGGGGATTCTGCGGCCTTTTTGGGCTTTTTCCACGCCCAGGCGGAATCCTTCTCGCAAGCCGAGTCCACGCTCGCCCACACGCAGGAGACTCAGGCTGTTCGGTGCTTCGCTCGTCTACTGCCAGACTCTGATGAAGAAGGTGTCATATGGCACAAGCAGGAATTCACGCAATGCTCGGTACTGCAATCCGCAAGGTCATTCCAAAACGGGATTGGTTGATGCTGGGAATTATTCTGGGTAGCTTGTTCCCCGACCTGGATAATTTTGCCATAGCGATCGCGACCGTCATAAAACTGAACACGCACAACCTGCATCGCACATTCACTCACAGTCTTTTGGTTATCCTTGTGGTGATGGTTGTGTTCGTCATTGTTGCTCAAGTGAGTAAGCAACCTCGCTGGGCCAATCTTGGTGTTGGCTTGGGAATAGGCATCTGCCTGCATATCGCATTGGATCTCCTGATTTGGTTCAACGGTGTCGAGTTGTTCTGGCCGTTGGGAGGCTGGTTAAACCTGTGGGAAAATGTAAAGCCACCAGTATGGTTCTCGAAATTACTAGAGCCGGCTGAGTTCCTCTTCTTTGCGCTATTCTTTGCCTGGCTGGCAAAGGTTGCTCAGGGCTACAAAACCAATTTAGATTCCATCCGTACGTTACGTATATGGATGATTGCAATGTTAGTGTTGTTGGCGATCTTTACTCCATTGGCTTATGTTATGAGTAAGGGTTTCCAGACCATCTACGGCGTTTTTTATCTTGTCTCGATCACAACCGCATTCGTGATTTCGATCCGAATGCGACAAACCATAGAGGCGTTTGGATAACTGTGCAAATAGGTTACCATAAATGGTTAAAAGCGCCCAACGAAACGTGCACCCAACAAGTGGGAGTCTACGCGACTTACAAGCCTTTCTCACTTCGAGCTTTACCTGCTCCCAAGTCGAATCAACGCCCGCCCCACCGCCGCTAACGCAAGCCGATGGCTGGAAGGAGCTTTTCAAAACAGTTATAAAAAATAGTCTCATCAAAGGAGAAGGAAAATGAAAACCAGATCTTTGTTCGTTGTTCTTCTTGTTTGCTCTTGGATTTTGTCCGCTTGTCAACCTGATGTTGCAGACACACCGACTGCGATGCAAACTGCTACAACAGAGCCAAGTGTGACTCCTGTCCCCCCGACGAATCCTCCAATTTCTACAGAGACGCCATCACCGACGGAAACGTTATCACCGACCGATGCGCCATCACCGACGGATACGCCTGAGCCTACTACAACGCCACTGCCAGAAGGTGTTCTTTTTCGTGATGACTTTGAAGATGGACTTCAGCCTGGCTGGGAGTGGGAAAATGAAAACCCTGATAAATGGATCATTACAGACGATGGATGGCTCCAGATTGTTGGGGAACAAGATTCATTACTTGTTGGAGCAAATCGACAGAGTAATCTTTTATGGTATCAATTACCAGAAGGTGATTTTTTCATCACTGTCCGCCTCAAGACAAAGCCATTCGCGAACTTTCACCAAGCTGCGATTTTTATTTATGAAGACCCAATGAATTATGTGACGATAAATCGCGGGTATTGCGACATTTGTCCGACTGGTGGAAATGGTTTCTACATGGATTATAAAATTAGTGGTCAGTGGGGGAGCTACCACGTTGCAACTCAGGCTGAAGATGTCTACTTACGTCTGGAAAGCAAAGGCAGCATCATTAGCGGTTATTACGCAACTGAACCTGAACAATGGAATCGGCTTGGACGTTTTGGGAACTATTTTCAATTTAAAAAGGTAGGGATTGGCGTAAGTAATGTGGGCGCTGCCGAAGATGTTGTTGGTCAGTTTGATTACTTTGAAATCTCTCTGCCGTGAACCCTTTCGAATAGGTTTGAAGTCTTAATAAATGGCCAGCCAATACTTCGCGCTGGTGACGATCCTGCGCGCGAATATATTGATGAAGGCATTCGCATTGTTTACCAACAACTCAATTTCTTGATCGAATCTCTGCGTAAAGATGGCTGGGTCATCGTAGACACGACTGACCTGAATATTGAGCAAACAGTTTTGGAAATCCTAAATCACTCCTCAGTCTGACACAGCGCTTGCCCAGCCGGTTGTTCTCGCGAACATTTCAGATACAGGCATGGATTGGAGGAAAACTTATGACCATCAATAAATGGGGCGGGTTGGCATCCTTTTTATTAGCGGTAGCGTTTGTCGTTGCGCCGCTGATCTACTTGACTGGAAATTTGCGCAGCGATCTTGGAGTTCTCAGCTATGATCTGGCAGATTTTCTTTATGGACCGGTTGTTTCCGCCAGCCTGGTCACCGTGTTCTATGTGCTACGTGAGCGCATCGGCAAACATGCGTTTCGCCGCATGGATTTGGCTCTGCTGGCGGCAGTGCTTTCTGCGGCGGGAATGGCAGCCGTTGCTTTGATCCGGGCATCCAATCGCCATTACCATTTGATCCATCCTGAATTGGGTTTGGAAAACTCCACAACAGTGCTCATCATTTGGACGACACTGGTGACAGGTGTCAATTCACTCGGATTTCATTTTCTCGGATGGGCATTTGTTTTACTTGGGTCAGCCGTTTGGACGTCCCATCATTTTTCTCGATTGCTGAATGTCTTGTATTTGCTGGCAGGATTTTCCGCCTGGTTTGTTTATCGCTTTCAAGAACTCGAAGGTCTTGTTTTTTTGCTTGGTACAATCATCGCCCTTTGGCAAGGTGTTTTACTCTGGAAGCATGATATGCGTTAACCCATCAATAGCTGGAATGACCCAAGGTTGGATTCGTTCGGAGGAAAGGAAACCTCACACGACCCTCTGCAGCGAAACGATGATCGACAAGCAACGCTTTTTATCAGAGTAACCCGACCGATGAAGAGAGGAAACGGGTTTTCGCGGCCGACGAAGAGGATTTTCGCCGCCAAACCCGCGGAGATAATGACCAGCCCGGGATTGAGATCAGCCTGGTCTTGAGCCATCCTCAGAGGGCTGTTCATGGCGGCGCCGTCGCCAGCCCAGCTTTCCATATGTGAAGCACTTTGCCTGGATCAGGTCATTTTCCCTTGACAAAAAATAGTAACCGGTTTATTATTAATAATTAGAAAACTGTTTACTATTTACTGGAGAAAAGTGTGTCTGTGCGCTTTGCCGTCCTTGGGTTAATCTCTCAAAAACCGCGTCATGGCTATGAAACGCGGGTCATGTTTGAGTCATTGGTGGGTGGCGACGTGAATTGGGAGGTCAAGCCTGCCCAAATCTATACCACCCTCGAACGCCTCGCAGAAGCCGGGCTGGTGGAGTGTTCTTCAGATCTTGGGGAGGGAGAAGAACCTTCCCGCCGCGTGTACCGGATCACCGCGCAGGGTGAGGCAGCCTTGCAGAAATGGTTTTCCAGCGGGGTCGTCCCAGAACATCAACATGACGAGTTCTTCGTCAAGCTGATCATCGGATTGGTTTCAGGGAGAGCCGACCCGCAGCGCTTGATCCAAACCCAGCGGGCGCTCCTTTACCAGGAGATGCACGCGGCGACCAATCAACGTGACGAGTATGACCCTCACACCGAAATGGCGCAAATCCTGCTGCTGGACAAAGCGATTATGCACTTGGAAGCAGACCTGCGCTGGCTGGATATGACCGAAATGCGCCTCGAAGCCATCCGGGAGCAGCCCCTGCCTGAACCGGAAATGCGCCGGCGCGGTCGTCCGCGCAAAGGCGAAAAGGGTTCAACCCATCCGCCGCCGGAGAATACAGGCAACCCCTTTTAACCAAATCTCTTGCTTTGTCCCGTGTGAAGTTTTCTTCCCGGATGTTGGACCATGCAACCACTTTTTTAGGAGTTATCCATGTTAATCATATCCACACAAAACCTATCGAAAGTTTTTGGCTCGGGCGCCACTGCCGTCACTGCCCTGGATCACGTCAACCTATCGGTCAACGCCGGTGAGTTCGTCGCGATTATGGGTCCAAGTGGTTGTGGCAAATCCACGCTGCTGCATCTGATCGGCGGATTGGACCGCCCAAGCGACGGTCAGGTGATCATCGAAGGGGCGTCGATTGCGGAGATGGATGATGACCGCGTCACCGAGCTGCGCCGGCGCAAGATCGGCTTTGTCTTTCAATTCTACAATCTAATTCCGGTGCTGAATGCCGTCGAGAACGCTGCGCTGCCGGTCACGCTTGACGGGGTGAAACCGGTCGAGGCGCAAAAAAAAGCCGCGGAGTGGCTGACCCGTTTTGGATTGTCAGACCGGCTGACCAGTCGCCCCGATCAACTGTCCGGCGGGCAGCAGCAGCGCGTCGCCATTGCCCGCGCCCTGGCGGCTGAACCATCTCTGATCCTGGCGGATGAGCCGACCGGCAACCTTGATACACGCTCGGGCGATGAGATCGCCAGCTTGATGCGCGATATTGTCAAAAAATACGGCCGCACGGTGGTCATGGTCACACATGATCCCCGTATCGCCGCCTATGCCGATCGGATTGTCTTTTTGAAAGACGGCAAAATTGTCGATGAAACCCTGCTGGAGCGCAAGAACGGCGGGAATGCCGCCGTTGTGGCCCAGAAGATCAAAGAAATCGGGGAATAAGGATTTCCCATGAACCTGCAATTAACGCTGGCTGCCCGTTACCTAACCGGGCGAAAATTACGAACTGCACTCACCACACTTGCAATTATTTTTGGTGTGATGCTAATCTTCGGGATGAACACGGTCATGCCAACCATGATCGCCGCGCTGCAAGCCAACGTACAGGGGGCAGAAGGCGAGGTGGATTTCACGATTACCAACATCGCGGGCGATTCGTTCCCTGCCGACATAACCACTCGTCTGCAGGCGGTCGAGGGTATACGCGCTATCGCGGCCTCGCTTGAACGCACCGTGAACCTGTCTGCCGATTTTGTGGACAATGATCCGACCCTGCCGGACAGGATGATTGCGGTCAATCTGATAGGCATCCTCCCTGAAGAAGCCCGCTCAATCCGCGCTTACCCGGTCCTCGAGGGCCGTTACCTGAACGATGCTGACACTGCGGCGACGGTCATCTCCCAAACCCTGGCGGATGCGTTCTCTGTCGAAGTGGGAGACTCCATCAGCCTGCCATCCGTCTCAGGCCTCGCGGAATTGAGCGTGGTTGGCATTCTGCCGGCGAGCATTGGCCCTGAAAACGAGTCTGTTTTGGTTAACCTGCCGCAGGCTCAAAAAATGACCGGAGAACCTGGCAAGGTGAATATCATCCGGTTGAACGTCGAAGCATTCGCAGATGAGGCTCGCCGCGCCGAGATCCAAGGCAAGATCGAAGCAGCGCTGGGCAGGAATTACAGAGTTGGAACGCTGGTGGCAGGGGAGGAAATGTTTGGGATGATGAAACAGGCCCAGATTGCGCTCAGCTTGTTTGGCGCCCTGGCATTATTCATGGGCGGGTTCATCATCTTCAACACGTTCCGCACCGTGGTCACAGAGCGCCGCCGCGACATCGGTATGCTTCGGGCGTTGGGCGCAAATCGCCGTACGATCATTGGCGCCATCTTGACCGAAGGATTCCTGCAAGGCCTGGCAGGCTCTGTCCTCGGACTGCTCGCGGGTTACTTGATGGCATATGGCGTGCTCAAGGTCGCGCAGGGCCCGCTCAGCACATTCGTCAACGTAAAACTGGGAGTGCCGGTCGTCCAGCCCGGGCTGGTGATGGCCTGCATCCTGCTGGGTGTGGGTGTGACCATGCTGGCTGGACTTGTGCCTGCCTGGAACGCCAGCCGGGTGACGCCGCTTGATGCTTTGCGTCCTACCGTGGCTGAAGTCGAATTCAAACGTCAGACCGGTCGCGGTTTCTGGGCGGGGATCGTTACCATCGTCATAACTGTGTTGGCGATCCTTTCGGGACAATCCACGCTGATCCTGCCCGGCGGGATCCTCTTCCTGGTCGGGTTGGTGCTGGCGGCGCCGGGATTGGTGCGTCCCTTTGCCAGCCTGTTTGGCAGTGTGGTTGCCATTGCAACCGTTCGCCAGGGCATCGGCGGACTGGCGCAAAGCAACCTCACCCGCCAGCCGTCCCGCGTGGCTGTGACCGCCTCGACCAGCCTGCTGGCTTTGGCCGTCATTGTGGCGGCCGGCGGGCTGGTCGCCAGCCTGAGGGGCACAATTATAGATTTGGTCGAGGACAGCCTGGGCAGTGATTATGTCTTCCTCCCGCCGTCGGTGGGATTCTGGGGCAGCAATGTGGGCGCAGCCCCCGAACTTGCTGAAAGCCTGCGGGCTGTTCCGGGCGTCGAGACGGTCAGCACGCTCCGCTATGCAGCCAGCCAGGCGAGTGGACAGGTGGTCTCCGTGCTGGGCATTCAACCCGATGCATTTCAACAGGTCAGCGGATTGACCTTTGTCGAAGGCAACAAGTCGGCTTATGCGCAGGTCGATTCGGAGCGTGCCCTGATTACCAACAGCGTTTTCATGATCGGCACCGGCCATAAAGTCGGTGATACCGTGGAGTTTTCGACCCCGGACGGGCAGGTGCAGTACCGCATTGCGGCGGTTGCATCCGATCTGCTGAATGCCAAAATTAACACGGTTTACATCTCCCAGGTTAACCTGCAAGCTGATTTTGGCAGCACTGAGGATGTCTTTCTGCAAGTTGACCTAGAAGAAGGCGCGGACCGGGAAGCTGTCGGAAAGCAGATCAAGGCGCTGGGTGTGAATTATCCCCAGTTTAAGGTGATTTCCGGAGCGGATTACTTTGGCACGATTCAAGCCCAATTCGAAGTTGCCTTCAGCGCCATTTATATCCTGTTTGCCCTCCTGGCTTTCCCCTCATTGATTGCCATGCTCAACACCCTGATGATCAACGTGATCGAGCGCACGCGCGAGATCGGCATGATCCGTGCGGTGGGTGGCACTCGCAAGCAGATCCGCAACATGGTGGTTGCTGAGGCGCTGCTGCTGGCTGCCATTGGCGTCACCTTTGGCATATTGGGCGGGATGTACCTGGGCTATGTGCTGGTAACCGCGATCGAGGCAATCTTCCCGATGGGTTATTCCTTCCCGGTTGGCGGCATTGTGGCTGCCGTGGTCATCGGTCTGCTCTTCGGGGTGCTGGCCGCGGTTATTCCAGCCCGGCAAGCCGCTCGGTTGGAGATCGTCCAAGCACTGCGATATGAGTAAAAGCATTGCCTGTTACCCCCAGATT
>CAZCBJ010000004.1:0-53192 GCA_964496705.1 uncultured Anaerolineaceae bacterium
AACCCGATATTTTGGCGGAACCAAGCTGGGCACCGGGGGATTGGTGCGAGCTTATACTGGTGCGGCAAAAAAGGTAATCTCCACGCTGCGAAGAGCAGAAAAAAGATTAATGCACACAATAATTTTGGTGTTTGATTACACCTTTTATAATCAAGTCCAGTTGATCATAACCAAACATAATGGTTTCATAGTGGGGTCGGCTTTTGGGGCGCAGGTTGAGATAATGCTGGATTTGACTCCGGATGCGTATCTGGGTTTTCAACAAGAAGTCACTGAATTAACCAGAGGCGGGGTTGAATTGGAAATTATTAGTACCGAGTGGAAGATCGTCCCGCTGGGTGAATAGTTTTTTTTTATTGCTAGCATGGTAGGGCTTTAGACCGATATTTCCTCGATCTTTATTTGGCTCAAGTCCGCCGTCCCCAAGCCGTGCTTAACTGCCATGCGAACATAATTCAACGAATCTGGTTTTAACCCAAATAACGTGGAGGCATAAGCATCCGCAGCAACAATATCGCGGCTAGCGATGATGGTGTCCAGTTGTTTTACATCTGCAAGGTCGCCACCTGATGGGCCGTTTCGAGTAAGGATGCGAACTGCATCAATCACTGTTAAAGAAGGGCGGATATGGTTTGCAAGGTCAGCAATAGATTGGTTCAGATTTGAGTGCATTGCTGGCCTGTCGCGAACTATACCCATAAGATTCTTCATCCCAAGTGTAAGGCGAGCAGAGCCATGGTGTTTGGCAATGGGTACGTTGATTAGAATATCAGCGTTGAGAACTTCTTCAAAAACCTCAGCTCTTTTTAAAAAAATTGCCTCGGATAATTCGATTGCTTTGAATCTTGAGCCATCCATGGGAATCATGCTTCCACCGGATTCGGTCACCTGTTGTTGAATCCCACTAGTGACGTACGCCTGTTCACATGATCCGCCAAAGGGGAAGTCCATCACCATCACTCTCGCTGCCCCGGCGGCAACGCACAATTTTACCAACTCGCCAACCACCCAGGGATTGGTTGTGGCTGCGAATTCGTAAGTATGATACGCAACACAAATATTTGGCTTAATGACCACAGAATCGCCTGGTGAAACAAACCGTTGCATGCCCCCGAGCGCATTAATTGCGCGTTCCACCAGCACTTCTGGATCCCCTCCTCTCGTTACCATCAAATCGGGAGTTCCCGTTTGAGTAATGCTTTCTGGCTGCGGGGTTTTTATCGTTAAAGAAGGAAAAATCGACTCGGCTGAGGGGGTAGGTGGAGGGGAGTCGGAGCCTATTTGTTTTGGACTGCAGGCTGAGATGATTTGTGGCAAAGATGCGGCTGCAGCGACGGTTAAGCAGCTCTCGAGAAAATTTCTGCGATTTATTTTTTTCATGGTCGTCCTTCTTATCTACCAATAAACACATCAGGCAAACACAGCTAATGCTATAATCCAATTTTACCTTGAAAATTTGATATCAGGCTAATGGAGAAATCCAAAACAATGATAGTTCCCCTAATGTATGGTAGAGCTTATAAGAGCATCAATGTTCCAAATGATGCATTAGTCATATCCGTTTACAAAGCTCATCCATTGGAGAACGATGTACAAGCGATACAGGAAGCAATCCTCCGTCCCATTGGTGATAAATCTATTCGAGCACTCACATCGAAAGTTAAAAGAGTTACCATCGCTCATAGTGATATTACTAGGGCTACACCGAACGAGCGGATTTTACCTGTTCTATTGAATGAGCTGGAAAGTGCGGGAGCAAATCGAAAGAATATAACTTTGATCAATGCTCTTGGAACCCACCGAGCTCAGACCGAGGCAGAATTAAGGCAAATGTTGGGAGAAGGAGTGTTTAGGCAGTATCGTTGCGAGCAGCACAATGCTTTTGATGATGAAAAGCTTGTGTCTGTGGGTTGGACCCAAAATGGTCATCCGACCCGCCTTAATCGCACATTTATGGATGCGGATCTGAAAATATTGGTAGGATTTATTGAGCCGCATTTTTTTGCCGGATTTAGCGGCGGACCGAAAGGGGTTTTACCTGCACTGGCCGGGGCGGAGAGTGTATTCAGTAATCATGGAAAAGAATTGATCTCCAGCCCGAAAGCAACCTGGGGCATTACCTATGGCAATCCCATTTGGGAAGAAATGCTCGAGACGGCTTTGAAGGTGAAAGATTTATTCTTACTCAACGTCAGTTTGAACCCGGATAAGCGGATTACGGGGGTTTTTGCTGGTAATCTTGAAGATGCCCACTGTGCCGGTTGCGACTTGGTGCGAAGACACAGCTTCGTAGATGTAGATGAACATTTCGATGTGGTTATCACCACCAATAGCGGGTATCCATTGGATCAAAATTTATATCAGTGCGTTAAAGGGATGAGTGCGGCTGGTCGAATCGTAAGAGATGGCGGAGCAATACTAATGATTGCGGCCTGCGAAGATGGAATTCCTGAGCATGGCAGTTATGCTCAATTATTAAAAACAGCCGGATCGCCTCGTAATGCTCTGTTGATGATCGATCAACAGGGGTTTCAAATGCAGGATCAATGGCAGGTTCAAATACAGGCCACGATCCAAAAAAAAGCCGATGTGTATGTTTTCAGTGAGGGCTTGACCCCTGATCAAATTCAAGATTGTTTGTTCTTACCCAGCTCTGACCTACAGCAAGACGTCAATCAGCTGATTGAGAAATATGGACCAAAGGTATGTGTTATGCCTCAAGGTCCAATGGCTGTACCCAGTTTGAGGTAAAAAGAAAAACCCCGCAGATTCGCGGGGTAGGACCGATTTTCTAGTGTAGGTAAAGCAGGATTAATAGTTTTCTTCTTCTTCGTCCATCCAAAGATCATCTTCTTCTTCTTCGCCATCGAGTTCTTCCCATTCTTCTTCCAATTCTTCTTCATCCCATTCATTTTCGGCGGCAGTTTCTGATGTGGGCGAATATGTCAGACAACCCGAATCTGGATCGATTTCCACAGCAGCGGCACTACAAAAGCCATCATCCAAAAAAACACAATCCACGTAGTGACATCGGATACGAGCCATTCTAACCTCCTAATGTTATTTATACCGTCTGAAAAGTATCCAGACTGGGTGTTGATGGATTAGTATCTTTGTTATGCATCATTCCAAGATTTCTTGTTAATCAGCGATCGTTTAAAAATTATCTGTAGTGCGCAGCGATTTTACACTAATGATCGAATTCAGTAAAGAACGAATATGGCGGCTCTTTATAAACTCATCCTGGTTTCAGGCGGTGCGCCTCCATGATATTAGGCAAATTTTCTATACGGGTTAGAATACGGCTGAGTTGAGAAATATCATCCACTTCCACCATCAAATTAATCGTTGCCATGTTGTGGGTGACCTTCACGTTGATATTGAGAAGATTTACCCCTTCATTGTTCAGTACGTTGTATATGTCACCCATTAGCCCCTGGCGGTCATAAGCTTTTATCTGGATTGAAACCGGATAGGTTTTATGGGCTTCACCCCAGGAAACCTTGACGATTCGTTCGTGGTCACGGGTTTGCATTCGGCCGACATTTGGACAATCCATCCGATGAATGGTAGCTCCTCTACCACGGGTGATATAGCCAATAATTTCGTCGCCCGGTGCAGGATTACAACAACGGGCAATACTGGTGAGAATTCCTTTTAATCCTAATACAGTCACACCTGTAGAATCACTTGTCTCGCGCACTTCTGACAGGGGCTGCCAATCCAGCAAAGGTTCCTTGTTTTTGTTCGTTTCGGATATTTTGCTGATGATTCGCCCAATGGTTATATCACCGCATCCCAGAGCAACACACAACTCATCAACGTTTCTATAATCAAACGTCATTGCGATACTGGGTAGATCGATCAAACCATCCATTCCCAGCCGATGAATCTCTTTTTCAAGTATAGCTTTGCCCTGAATAAGATTCTGCTCGCGATCCTGAATCTTAAACCACTGGCGAATTTTAGACCTTGCCCGCTGGGTTTTTACCAGACCCAAACTGGGATTCATCCAATCGCGGCTAGGCCCGCCTTGTTTTGCGGTCAACACCTCCACCTGGTCGCCTGTGTGTAAGATATGGTCCAGTGTGACGAGTTTTCCATTGATTTTCGCGCCACGGCATCGGTGTCCAATTTCTGTATGGACCGAATATGCGAAATCAATCGGTGTTGCTCCGGCAGGAAGATCAATAATATCTCCCCGAGGGGTGAAAACATAAACCCGATCTTGAAAGACATCTGTTTTCATCCCATCCACAAATTCTTGGGCATCTTCGACTTCCTGGCGCCATTCCATCAACCGGCGAAGCCAATTAATTCTCTGCTGATAGCTGTCATTATGCCGACCACGTTCTTTATATCGCCAGTGTGCGGCAATTCCATACTCGGCATTTTGGTGCATTTCTTGGGTTCGTATCTGCACCTCAAGAGGTTTCCCGTCATCATATAGCACAGCGGTGTGGATGGACTGGTAAAAGTTATCTTTTGGCGCCGCGATATAATCATCAAATTCGTGAGGTATTGGGCGCCAATGTGTATGGATGACTCCCAAAGAGGCATAACAGGCTGGGACATCTGCAACAATTAACCGCACAGCACGCAAATCGCGCACCATTTCAAAAGGCTTTCCTTTGTCCGTCATTTTCCTATAAATCGAGTAAATGTGTTTGGGACGCCCGGAGATATCGGCCAGGATGCCTGCTTGTTCGAGGACTGTTTTTAGATGAATCACAATATTCAATATTTGTTTTTCACGATCGGCTCTTTTTTCGGATAGGTTTTCGGCTATCTCTTTGAATTTTTCGGGGTTTACATAGCGGAAACCAAGATCCTCAAGTTCCCATTTGATTGACCAGATGCCCAATCGATTAGCGAGGGGTGCAAAAATGTCTAATGTCTCTTGCGCGATCCGCCGCCGTTTATTCTCTGGCATGTGACCCAGTGTACGCATATTATGGAGACGATCGGCAAGTTTGATCAACACAACCCGGATATCTTCGCCCATAGCGATGAATGTCTTCCGAAGGGTCTCATTGCGAAGGTCGCGCTTTCTGTTGCGGGGGTCATTTTCTAGATTTTGGTCCGCTGGGGTTTCGCCATTGCTACCATCAGTGTCTTCCAGATGTTGGTCCGACCTAGAAACGAGAGGTAGTTGGGTTAATTTGGTAACTCCATCAACCAAAGATGCAACCTCATCGCCAAATTCTAGACCGATGTCCTCAATGGTGACGCTTGTGTCTTCAACTGTGTCGTGAAGAAGCCCAGCACAGACGACAGCCGGCGGAACCCGCATTTCAGCCAAGATTGCAGCCACAGCGACGCAGTGAGTAATGTAAGGTTCGCCCGATGCTCTTCGCTGTCCTTCGTGGGCTGCTTCCGCAAATGCATAACCTTTTTGGAACAATTCGCGATCGGTGTTGTTATAAATATCTGGAAGAGCTTCCAGAAATGCTTCAATTTTCATTAGCATCCTTGCTAACCTGCCCACAATAACGACCTTGCGCGCATAGTATATCGTACATTGTGTGGTGTGAGAGAACTAATCCAGATAGCGGTCGTCGTTCAGGAGAAGCGGCCGATCAATTCGGACAATTGGATGTTTTCAAGGGATTCGAACACGATGTCCGAGCCCGATGTATCTAATTGCCTGGTGATCGTATTGGGGATCGCGACACAATATAATCCTGCCTTTTTAGCCGCTAGAATCCCATTTGGAGCATCTTCGAAAGCGATCGCTTCGTAAGGTTTTATTTCTAATTTACCTATTGCCCGTTCATATAAATCGGGGGCAGGTTTTACACGGGCAACATCATCGAGGCAGCAGACACAATCAAAAATATGCGCGAGCCTTAGTTTTTCCAAGTAGCCCAACACCCATGAGCGAGGAGAGCTGGAGGCGATGCCTGTTTTGAGATTGAAAAGAATTGCCTGGTCTAAAATACTGTGAAAGCCGGGCAGGGTAACGGGATTTCGCATCCGCTCATCAAAAAGGACGCGATGCTGAAGCCGCACTGCTTCCTGATCCAGCTTAAAATCGACAATGGATGCCAGGTGACGAACAGCGTCAAAAGCTTCTTGAGAGGAGCCGACCCCTTTGCCCCAGGTTTCTATGGGTAAATTTTTCCCGTATCGGTGGTAAATTAACTGCCACAATTCATATTCTGGTGTTTCTGTATCGACGATAAGGCCATCAAAATCAAAAATTAATGCTTTTATCATTTCGAGGGCTTTTCAAAAGAGAACTGATAATGAGTCAAACCAAGTTTATTTTGTAAAAATAGTATATCTTTCTGGAGGTTCTCATTTACCGGGACGCCATTTATCTTGACGATCTTTTCATTTTCGAATTCTTTTTCGCCCGCAGTATAAATTCGATCATACCCAGGCGCCCTTTTCGAGCCACGAAGCTGGCGAAGCATTTCCCCAGTTGTGTGTGTGAATTCTTCCAGATCCACAAAATTTTCGATATTAATAGCCATGAAGAAGTGGCCGACCCGAAATGGTTGAAGGTTGCCATTAACATCGAAACCACTCAAGCCGTGAAGAAATGCGCCAGTTTGTAATGCGGAACTCAATATTTCAACCATTACCGCCAGACCGTAACCTTTGTGTCCGCCAAGCGATTCCCCGAAGCCGCCAAGTGGTAATAAAGCGCATTGGTCATTTGATAAACTCTCAAGCACCAAATTCGGATCGGTTATATATTTCGCTTGATTATCTATTACCCAGCCTTCGACGCCGGGTTTTTCAACCCTGGCCAGTACCTCAAATTTACCTCGTTGAGTGATGGATGTGGCCGCATCATAAAGAAATGGAAAGTCTTCATCCGTAGGGCAACCAAAAGCAATCGGGTTGGTGCCCAGCATTGGTTGCACACCAAATGTAGGTGCGATCGAAGGTCGTGCGTTGGTGAAGCTCATACCAATCATGCCCTGCTTGGCAGCCATTCCGGTGTAATATCCATCGATTCCGAAGTGGGTAGAATTCCTCACAGCCACCGAGCCCATGCCGTAAATCTTTGCCTTGTCGATGGCCATTTGCATCGCGCGCTTTGCGATCACCATACCAACCCCATGGTGACCGTCAACCACGGCAGTCGTTGGGTTTTCGCGTATTATTTCAAAGTTGGTTATTGGCTGATGTTGGCCGGAATTTAAACGGTCATAATAATATTTTAGCCGCCCGACTCCATGCGATTCGATTCCGCGCAGGTCAGATGTAATTAAAACTTCAGCGGCGATCTCTGCATCGTTATGCGGTACTCCCATCGCAATAAAAACATCCCTCATAAATGCTTGTAATATATCGAAAGGAATTCGCAATGTGTTTTCTTGCATATTCTAAGATCCTTTATTTTAATAATTCTTGACCAACGAATTGTCGATATGGAGAAATAAATTCCAGAATCTTCAAATCATCAGGAGTTGTCTGATTATATACCATCCGGCAAAGCAACTCAGCCAATCCAGGGCCAAGCATTAGTCCTTGTCCGCACATTCCGACAGCCTGAAGAAACCCCTGCACCTCTCGCGACCATCCAACAATTGGGGAACCATCTGGGGTCATCGGATACAGGCCTCGCCAGGTGCGTCGAACTCGAAGATTAGCCAGACGTGGCATTACCTGCAGAAGGCGCTGAGAAGCCATAGGCAGGAACTCACTGGTTTCGCGCGTATCAAAGCCTGCGATCGAGGGTTTGGGGCTAATACAAAACATAATTTGGCCGGTAACATGTTGGTAAAAATAAAAATTTGATGATCCTGGTTTGGTTTGAATATCGACCACCATTGGTTTTAAAAAAGGTTGTACCGGTTCGGTAATGGCTGCTTCATGTGATTCTGGAATGACCGGAAGGTTCATGCCGCACAATTTTCCAATATCACTAGCCCAGGCTCCGGATGTGTTGATCACAATGGTGGAGTCATAACGGTTACGGTCGGTCAGTACCGATGTGATTTTACTGCTGTGGACATTGATTGCACGAACACGTTCGTTAAATCGGAAAGTGGCTCCATTCTTTAATGCGTGTCGGTAGAAAGCCTCGATCATGAGGAGAGGCGAAATACTTCCATCTTGGGGCGAAAAGGTTCCACCCATTAAGCCTTCTGGGTTGAGATCGGGAACAATTTGTAAAATATCCGCAGATGAATACCAGTTAATGTCCAATCCGAGACTTTTTTGAAGGCGAACCAATTTTTCAAGAATTAACTGTTCTTCTTCTCGATAAGCGATAAAGCAATATCCGCCTTTCATCCACTCAATGTCGTCACCATGCGATTCTTTCCAGGTGGAAAAGATGTCAAGGCTTCTCAGACATAGTCTGATCTTTGCAGGCTCAGAGTGGGTTGCTCGGACACCACCAATTGCGCGTTTATTAGATCCCTGACCAACAGAGGCGTATCGGTCGAGCACCAAAACACTTAAGCCTTGTTTGGTTAAATAATACGCTGTTGGAGCGCCGATAGAACCGGCACCGATGATGATTACGTCATACGAAATTCGGGGCAAGGTCATGATTATTTGTCTGGTGAGGAGCGAAATCCAGCAAACACTCCAAGTGTAACTTCCATAAAAAGCGGTCGCTTCGTGTAGCCAATTAATTCCTCCAGTGGAATGTTTTCCTGTCGAAAAAGCCTTACGATGAGAGCTGAACAGGTTTTTCCACCACATGCCCCCATGCCGGCCCGGCTTATGGTTTTTATTTCATTCATATCCCGGCACCCATTCTTGATCAGTTCTCGAATTTCGCTTGCTGTGACCCGCTCACATAAGCAGACAATTTCATCGTTCTCGATGTGTTTGTTTTCAAAACCTTGATGGCCAGAGCTTTGAGTGGGTTGAATCTGGATGCCGGCAATACTTGTAGCAATTTCTGTTGGAGATTGGACTTGAATTAAATAAGTGTGGTCATTATTGCGAAGTGATAAAACACGGCGAACAGATGTTTTGCCCAAGGGATTACCTTGAGTATCCATCAAGATTACCATATCACCCGGGTTGATTAATCCACTAATAAATTCATAGGGTATAGTTATTGTTGGATACCTATCATCTCTTCGAAAATCGGCGACAGTGATTGCCAATCCAGGACATCCTGTTACACATTTAAAACATCCACTACAGCTAATAGCATCATCAAAAAACGTTGGAATTTCGCGGATATCGTCTGGATCAATGCGGATAAGGTGTCGATCACAGAGCCTGGAACAAGGATCGCAAGGAATTTCTTGATTGCAATGCAAAATTGGAAAAACGCCTTTTATTTTGTCGGTAGAACTTTCGGGGATCATTCTTCCAGGTTTTGATTTCAATATTTCTGCCCATCGATACCAGGTAGAGGGTATTTCGTTATCCGCAATCCCTAACCTTTGAGCGATTTCTCTGCCTTTGATCTTGCCGGAAAATATTGCCGCCGATGCTTCGGCAATATCCTCTGCGTCACCTGCGGTGAATGCCTCCATATCAAATTCAACAGCTTTTTTATAGAATTCATCTACTGGATCAAGTCCCACAGCGATCAACACACTATCACATTCTATGGTTCTTTCTGTGCCCATAATGGGGCGAAAGAATTCATCAACTTTGGCAATTGTGATTGATTCAACGCCATCTTTCCCGTTGGCAGACAAGACGGTATGCGATGTATAGATAGGAACGCCCATTCGGGCTAACTTGTCACGATGCACTTTATAACCACCGCATTCGGGGAGAGCTTCCACGAGGCCGGCTACCGAAATGTTTGCTTGCAGTGCATGATAACCAGCAATCAAGCCCACGTTACCCCCACCCACGATAAATAAATTCTTTGAGGGACGAACGAGATCACGGTTAACCAAGGTTTGGAAAGCACCAGCGCCAAACACTCCTGGTAAAGCATTGCCCTTAAAAGTGAGAAATTTTTCGCGAGCTCCAGTTGTCACAAGGAGTATCTGGGGTATCACGATGGAATATTCTTTATTTTCCCTCAAGATTCCAACTTTTTTGTCGCTGAAAACTGCAAGGGCAGTCGAGCGAAGCCAGATATCAATCGATGGAAATTGGGTGAGCTCTTTTTCCAAGATATGAGCAATATCAATGCCGCGCGTTCCAGCGTAAACTGCGTCGGTTGACCCAAAAAAGCGGTGTGTCTGGAGCACCAGTTTTCCACCTAATTGGGATTTATCATCAATTAGAATCGCCTGTATTCCATCTTTGCCTAACTCAATAGCAGCTGCAAGCCCCGCAGGGCCTCCACCAATGATCAGCACCGGTATCTGGATTTCTGAAATTGGATGGAATGAAATTTTTGCGTTTGGGTATGCCTTTGGTAGGGGCGGCAGGCCCTGAAGGGGTTCAACAATAATATCAGGGCGCACGGTCTCCATACATGCTTTTACCGGTAGTCCGTCCGCGAGAACGAGGCATTGGGAACATTGCCCATTTGCACAAAATATGCCTTGTGGTGACTCGTCTTTATGATGGTGACCGAAAATTCTGATTCCATTTGCAAATAATACAGCGGCAATGGTCTCATTCTGTTGAGCGATCAGTCTTTCACCATTCCAAAAAATACTGATTGTGTCTGTGTGGGGTATCGGTAAAATTGGGTGCTGTGTTATCCGGTTTTGTGTCATAAAAATCCACTTAACACATGGCAGTAAAATCTATTGGCATTGTAACATGCGCGTATTTTATGCAGAACTGCCTAAAAACATTGAAAGAAGAATAATTCGTCACCAACTCATTCTTGATTTTGGAATTTTGTTACCGGTATGGCGCATAAGAAACGGAAAATAATGTCTCCCCGATTGCGATACTGGTGTAATAATCCCGGTGGAACAAAAACTACATCTCCAACTTTTAATTGCTGCCAGATGCCATCGAGATATATTTCTCCTCGACCTTCGACAACGAAATTCTCATGCTCATAAGGATGCGTATGCATCGGAGAATGGCCGTCAGGTTCCAATTCAATCATGCGTAGCATGAATACTGGCGCACCGTCGTGCTCTTCATCGATCAACCAGCGGATAGAAGCGCCAGGAGCGGTTGGACCGAACTCTTTTCCGGCCACCTCGGAATAATGGACAACTTTTGCTGAGCCTTTCATTTTTCCTCCAGATCATCAGATATGAGAATTATAATCATGTGCAAAAATTTTCTCTTAATCATAAACCAATCAAAGAATATGTTAAAATCTTTGGGAACATATTTCACGAATAGGAGATAACGATGAAACGAGTTGCCGTATTAACTAGCGGTGGAGATGCGCCGGGGATGAATGCAGCAGTCCGTGCCGTGGTGCGTACCGGGATCGCCAAGGGGTGGGATATGTTTGGGGTAAACCAAGGGTATGAAGGATTGATTAATGGAAGAATTGTCCCTCTGGGTGCACGAGATGTTGGGGGAATTATCCAACGGGGAGGCACCATATTGGGAAGCGCTCGTTGTCCAGAATTTAAGACACTGGAGGGACAAGAGCGGGCGATTCGGCGATTGAATGAGGCCGGAGTCGAGGGATTGGTCGTGATTGGTGGAAATGGGTCTCAAACTGGTTCTCATGCCTTATCCAGTTTAGGTTTTCCCGTGGTTGGTGTGGCATCTACCATTGACAATGACCTGTATGGTTCAGAGATAACAATCGGTGTTGACACCGCTCTAAATATTGGTTTGGAAGCGATTGACCGTTTAAAAATCACTGCTTCGTCACATAACCGGGCATTTCTACTTGAAGTGATGGGAAGAGGTTGCGGATACCTGGCTCTCATGCTCGGGATTGCCGGTGGCGCAGAGGCTGTTGTTATTCCGGAAGTGCAGACCAATCCCGAGGACATTGCTGACCGGATAAGAGAAGCGTATCGGAAAGGCAAAGCGCATGCCATTGTTGTTGTCGCTGAGGGGGCTGAGTACAACGCTGTGAAATTGGAACAATATTTCAGCGCACATCGAGATCGGCTTGGATTTGATCTCCGTATGGCGATCCTAGGTCATATTCAGCGTGGTGGCGATCCAGGCGCATTTGATCGAATCCTGGCCAGCCGGTTGGGTGCAGCTGCAGTCAATTTCCTCGACCAAAAGATGTATGGAGTGCTTGCTGGTCTGAACAAGAGCGAGATTACTGCCACACCTCTTTCTGAGGTGGTAGCAAATAAGAAGACAATTGACGTGAAGCTATTAGAGTTGGCTCGCACTTTGGATTAGATACCCAGAAATTACTATTTTTATAAATTCCATCCAAGCAAAAATTATTTTTTCCAGCGTAAAAATGCCTGGATGAAGCCATCTATTTCACCATCCAACACGGCTTGTGTATTGGAGGTTTCGTAATCGGTGCGGTGGTCTTTCACCATTTGATAAGGATGCAATACATAGGAACGAATTTGGCTTCCCCATTCGGTTTTTACATATTCACCACGTAAAGCAGCCAGTTGTTTTTCCTGTTCTTCTTGATGAATTTCAAGTAGTCTGGCGCGGAGAACGCGCATGGCATTTTCACGATTTTGAATTTGAGAGCGCTCATTCTGACAGGAGACCACTATGCCAGTTGGGATGTGGGTTATCCGGATTGCGGTTGCATTTTTCTGGACGTTTTGGCCGCCAGCTCCGGAAGATCGAAAGATATCAATTCGCAAATCATCTGGATTAATCGCGACATCGGAGTCGTTTTCATCAACTTCAGGCAGAACCTCAACCTGAGCGAAAGATGTGTGTCGACGGTGGGCAGCGTCAAATGGCGAAAGCCTGACCAGGCGATGGACACCCTTCTCGGTGCGCAAGTAACCAAACGCAAATAGGCCATCAACAGCTATAGTAACGCTCTTAATACCCGCTTCTTCGCCTTCGGTTGAATCCAGCACCTCCACCTTGTATCCATGCAGTTCAGCCCAGCGGATGTACATTCTCACTAGCATTGCCACCCAGTCCATAGCCTCGGTTCCGCCAGCGCCAGAATTTAATGCCAGGAGTGCGTTCCCTCGATCATATCGACCTGAAAGCAATACTTGCAATTCGCGTCGTTCAACCTCAACAGATATTCCAGATAATTCTGTTTCAATTTCAGGTTTCAACGTCTCATCAGCAATCTCTGCTAATTCCAGTGTGTCACTGATTCTCTTATGAAATTTTCTCCAATCTTCAATCTCGTCCCGAAGATCTGCCAATCGTTTCATCAACTTTTGCGCGGCTACTGGCTCGTCCCAAAGAGCAGGATCTTCAGCGGCTTTCTCAAGTGCACGCAATTCGTTTTCTTTTTTAACCAGGTCAAAGATGCTCCATCAGATTGGCGACAATCATAAGGTAGCTTTTTAATCGATCGATCAACTCGTTCATTTTGTCTCCAAATTTATTTTACAGCTAAGATTCCGTCAACAAATTCCACACGGTCAAATATCTCAAAGTCTTCTGGTTTTTCACCCAACCCAGCAAATATAATCGGTAATCCTAATTGATTTTGGATTGCAAAAGCCATTCCACCTCGAGCAGAAGAGTCGAGCTTGGCAAGGATAATCCCGGTCACATGGACCGCTTCTTTGAAGGCACGAGCTTGTTGAAGTGCATTTTGACCAGTCGTTGCATCCAACACCAACCATACTGCATGCGGTGCTCCCTGGAAAGCTTTTTGGGATACACGATGGACTTTTTTTAGTTCCTCCATCAAGTTGTACCGAGTATGCAACCGACCAGCTGTGTCAATTAAAAGGATATTCATATTTCGAGCCACAGCAGATTGGATTGAATCAAAAACCACTGCTCCAGGATCACTACCAGGCTGACCTGAGATGATCGGTATTCGAAGGCGTTCAGCCCAAACCTCTAATTGGTCGACAGCGGCTGCGCGGTAAGTATCTGCTGCCGCAAGCAGGACTTTTTGTCCTTGTCGTGTAAAGTAGTATGCAAGTTTCGCGGCACTGGTTGTTTTTCCAGAACCATTGACACCAATTAATAGGATTATCGAGAGGGAATTTTGTGGAAAAGATACTTCAGGAACCTGATCCAACCTGCTTATCAATTCCTCCCGAAGCAATTGCTGTAGATCTATTGAGCGTGTAATTCCTTTATTATTAACTTGTTGCTTGAGAGATTTTAGGACTTCTGCGGTTGTTTCCATCCCCATATCCGATTGAATCAGTAATCCTTCCAATTCATCCCAGGTGTCGTGGGATATTTCTGTTGCCCCAAATAGAGTAGCAATCTTGCCGAAAGTCGCTTTTCGGGTGCGCTCAAGTCCCTCTTTCCAATTGCTAAATATTGTAGCCATTTGTGAACGCCTGATTGTAACACATGATCATGTTTGCTTCTGTAGCGTGGCCAACTGACCACAACCCGCTTGAATTTCGATTCCCCGGCGAAGCCTGATCGTGCAAGGAATGTTGGATTTTTGCAGAACAGCCTGGAAGTCTTGTGCACGGACACGAGGTGAAGGAGTTCCAGAATAGGCTCGTGTTGGATTTAACGGAATTATATTTACATGACACATCAGACCTTTTACCAGTTTAACCAGTTCATCTGCATGTTTCGTTGTATCGTTTACATCCTGGATCAATGCCCACTCAAACGACACTCGTCGTCCAGTCATTTCAATATATTCTCTGACTGACTTTATTAATTCGCTCAAAGGGTATTTTTTATTGATTGGCAACAGTCGTGATCTCAGCTCATCATTGGCCGCGTGCAGACTGATGGCCAGATTTATCTGTCTTTTCAAGGTGGAAAATTGTTTGATCATTGGCACAAGGCCGACAGTAGAAATTGTGAACCTTCTCTCCCCGATCCCCATGCCCTTTGAATCGTTCAGAATATCTATCGCGCGAATGGTCGCTTGGAAGTTGTGAAAGGGTTCTCCCATTCCCATGATGACAATGTTTGACAATGTTTGATTATCATTTCTGAGCAAACGGGCAAAAAAGACCACTTGTTCGACAATTTCACCGCAGCTTAAATTACGAATAAAACCCATCTGTCCTGTAGCACAAAATGCGCAGCCCATGGCGCACCCAACCTGGCTTGAAATACAAAGCGTTCTACGTTGATCGTATTTCATCAGCACTGTTTCGATCGCCGAATTGTCTGCGAGCTTAAAAAGTGTCTTCAAGGTCAATCGGTCTTCAGAGCTTTTCGAAATTGAAGGAGTCAGACTTGAAAAGGAGAAGGTCTCTTCCAAATCTTTGCGTAAATCAGCCGGTAGATTGCTGATACCTGCTAGGGTTGGGATCAACGAAAGGTAGATTCCATGCCATAATTGCCCGGCTCGATAAGATGGGAGGCCCATCTCAACCAAATGGGCTTGTACTTCTGGCAGCGTCAGATCGTAGAAAAGAGGAGGTGCCATTATTCGCGTAAACCAATTAGGTTCGCAAGGTTGGCGGCAACCAAATCTGGCTGGATGGGCGAATCTTTGAGCTCGCATTCTGTAACTACACCTGTGAGAACCAATGCTGTTCGACAGCCGGCATTGATCCCTCCCAGGATATCTGTATCCAGGCGGTCACCTACTGCCAGTACTTGATTGGCCGGAAGTCCTAACCGCTCAATAGCTAATTGGTATAGAATCGGATATGGTTTTCCACCTTGAACAGGTTTCACATCTGTTGACGCTTCCAGAAATGCGAGGAATGCACCTGCACCCGGAATTAAGCCATCGGGCGTCGGAAAGGTTTTATCTGGATTGGTAAAGAAGAACGGTTTTCCCTGGCGAACCAGGATGGTTGCCCGGCGCAATTTCTCAAATGTGATCTGGCGATCGTAGCCTGCCGCAACTGCTAATACATTTTCTTCCTGATGGAAAAAGCCGCAATCCGCAAGGGCAGTGCAAATACCTTCTTCGCCGATGATATATACAGGGCCTCCGCCAGGGAATTCCTGTGCCATAATCTTGGCCAACGCCATGGCTGAATTAATCACCTGCCAGGGTTGTACGGTCACGCCAAACCTGGCCAGTTTTTCAATGTGGGCACCCGGTTTTCTTACAGCATTATTCGTTGCCAGAATATACTTGATGCCCAGAAAATCCAAGTGTGAAAATATCCTGGACAGGTCACCTATCGGGTGATCTCCAATCCACAGGACACCATCCATGTCCAGGATCAAGGCTTTGACTGGAGGGACGAGTAAATCGAGCATCGGATAATAATCCTCAGTCAGAACTATTCGACCATTTGGCCGAGGATAGAACATCAGTAAAGATTAAAATTAAGCTTTCTTTGGCGGCTGCAGCACTTGATCGACAATACCATACTCAACTGCTTGCTCAGCGTCCAAATAGAAGTCACGCTCAGTGTCGCGTTCAATCACTTCCAATGATTTCCCAGTATTCTGGGCCATTATTGCGTTCAATCGCGCTTTGAGACGTAGGATTTCTCTGGCTTGTATTTCGATATCGGACGCCTGGCCTTGGGCCCCGCCCAGCGGCTGGTGGATATGCACCGTAGCATGGGGCAGGGCATATCGATTGCCTTTGGTGCCGGCCGCGAGGAGTACGGTACCAAAAGATGCAGTGACACCAACCGCCACTGTGCTGATGCGGTTTGATATCATTTGCATGGTGTCATAAATCGCCAAGCCTGCATATATTTGCCCGCCTGGAGAATTGATGTACATTTGGATTTCGCGTTCCGGGTCTTCCCGGTTAAGGAAAAGAAGTTGGGCGACGATTAAGTTTGCAATCTGGTCATCGATGGGGGTTCCCAGAAAGATAATCCGCTCCTTCAGAAGTAAGGAGTATATATCATAGGCGCGTTCCCCTCGACCAGATGATTCAATAACCATAGGAATGACGGACGTAAAATTAGCCATTTTTAGTCTCCTGTCGTTTCAACTGGTTGTTTCTTGGCTTTGCGCTTCTTTTTCGGGGCAGCTTCATCCGCGCTCAATTCTGTTTGCGCAGATGTTTCTACTTCAGGCGCCGGCGCTGCTTCTTGCTCAACCGGCGGATATTGCCCGCGAGCGATGGCAATGAGGTGGTTAATGGTGTCGCGGTTCAATAAGCGTGATGCCGTGTTCATCGCGATTGCATTTACCAGATTACCGACCTGGTTTCGTCGGGCATATGTCTGATAATCAGGCGCTTGCTGGAGGTGAGTCATGGTCTGAATGACTTCTGCCTGTAACTCCTGAGCATTAACTTGAATGTTTTCTTCCCGTGCAATCTGAGACAAGATGAGATTGCGCTCTAACCGCTGACGGGCGATGGGACGAATTTCAGCTTCAATAAAGGAATCCCGATCAAGTTGTCTGCTTTTCAAGTAAGCATTCAGGTCCATCTTTTGCCTTGCGAGATCTTCTTCGAAGTGCTCCACCATATGCTCTACTTCGTCATCAATAAACGTGGGCGGGTACTTAATGACCGCTGTGGCAAGTATCTGGCCCAACAAGGTGGACACGTAGGTTTCTTCGTATTCTTCGCGTTTTCTTTCTTCAAGCTGTCGGCGAATCTCACTGCGAAGTTCGTCTACGGACTTAAGCGAGGGGTCAATTCCCTGGACAAACTCTTCATTAACTTCAGGTAAATTAAAGGACTTCACGCTATTCACAGAGATGGTGAATTGAACCTCTCTACCACGGAGCCTCTCAATTCTGGAATCTTCAGGATAGGTATAAACAAATATTTTTTGATCTCCTACAGATAACCCAGATAGCTGATGAGTGAATCCATCATAAGGCCAAATGTCCGTTTCATCTGCCACGACGAACTGGTAGGACGACTCTCGAATGGCATCCATCGTCTCACCTTCATTCGGCGACGTAAATATGCCATGCAAATTGATATAAACTACATCGCCATCTTTTGAAGGACGGTCGACTGGTTCGGCAGTCGCCGAATTCTTTAGCATATTATTGACAACTTGATCGATCTGCTCTTCGGTGACCGGTTCCAGGAGATAGTCCTGTCGGAGTGCGTGATAATCACCCAATTCGACCACTGGCTCTAATGGCACCAAAAAAGCCAGGCATAGCGGTTCAAGATTAACTATTTCATCTAATTTACCCGGTCCGGAGGGTTTCACCCCAGCCTGCTCTAGAACCTTCGGGTATTCGTCGTCAACCAATAAGTCTATGGCTTCCTGATTCAGGGCTTCGTCTCCATATACTCGGCGAATCACATCATACGGAGCCTTTCCTGGCCGAAAGCCTGGTATCTTTGCCTTTTCAGCAATTTTTCTGGCAGCTCTACGACGATATTTTTCCACCTGCTCTGGATCAAAATTGACAACCAATCGAACTTGATGGTCATCGCGGGGTTGGGTTTCAATATTCAACGCACATATCCTCATTAACATTTAGACTGATGGGGAAGAGGGGACTTGAACCCCTACGCCTTTCGGCACGTGATCCTAAGTCACGCCTGTCTGCCAATTCCAGCACTTCCCCAAGGCGGGCAAATTATAAGCCAGAGGTGGGTGGTCGTCAATCAATTTGTTGCAAGCTTGGTCAGGAGACAGGTAAATTTGTGATGTTTCTAGACCTTTTTCGGTATCCTGTGAAAAAGAGCATGAAGCCTAGCAAGCGGATGGAGCCTGCGATGATCAAAGCTGCACTTAACCCCAGCCAATCTGCCAGGAGCGATCCGATTAGAGGAGATGCAATCGTTGATAGGTATTGGGCGCTTTGAGCAAACGACACGAAAGTTGCTGAATATCGATCTGGGACAGTTTTCATCAACTCATCAAAGAAAACCAGGTCCAAGCCTGCTTGAAATATCCCAGCCATACCCGCATAAAGTGTTATTAACCACGGTTGGTGCGTCAACGCAGTGAGCAGCGGATAAAAAGAGAGCCCAAGAGTTGTCCATAGCAGCGTGGTTTTGGATCCCTTACGACGGGATTGGTTGGTCCAAAAGAAGTAGCCGATGATCATCACAGCAGTTTGAGCAATGGCAATATTGGCAATCCAACTATCGCTAACCTTGATTTCACGAACGAAATACAAAGGAAACAGAGGGGCTGACATGCTTATTCCGGTGAAATATACCAATCGGCGCGATATAAACCAAACAAATTCTTTTTGTGAGCGGATGAGTTGGATTAGTTCGGTAAATTTCTCTCTGGCCGAATGCCCCGTTGATTGTGGCGGCGGGATGCTGTCTGGAAGGTTGATATGACTGGAAAAATAAAAGCTGATTAATCCGCCGATGGAAAGTATTATGAACATCAGCCTATAGTTAAGCGGATAGGGGGTTTGATCGAGAATTTGACCTACGGCAAAAATGGTGATGGTAGAGGTCAATCCCAATGTAGACCATCTTCTAGTCATCAAGTCAAATCGGTGTGTGGGGCCTGCAACCGCGTTCATGACAACAGAAAAGGAGATCGACAAGACCGTCTGTGGTATCGTCGCGATTGCCCAGATTAGCAAAATTGTGGTTACTAGAAACCTCTCGGGAACGATGAAACTCGCTAATCCAGTCAGGGCATAACAGGCAATTACGGAAAGCCGTGCTCCACTGAACCAAGGGACGATTTTCTTTTGATTTTGCAACAATCTGCCGAAAGGAATTGCAAATAACAAACCAGCAATACCTGGCATTGTGGTTAATAATCCCACTTCAATGCTGCTTGCTCCAAGGCGTGATAAGAACACAGGCAAGAATGGACTAGCCGCGCTTGCAATGGCGACACCGATCGCGTCAACCTGGACAGTGAGGAAATTCTTCTTGCTTAGCGGAGTAAGGTCCCCTGGGGGTAAAAACCAATTCTTTAAAAATTGCACGGGAGTTATTTTTGGTAGGAAAATTTTTGAATTTTGTACCTTAATCTTGATTATAATTCACTCTACGCGTTGAAAATAGTAAAAGGAGATGATGATGGCTTTAACACCTGATCAAATTAAATCAGCGCATACCTTGTTGGCTGAATATAACTATCAAATTCATACGGTTGATCGCGGATACGCTAATCGTACGCTTCATATTGACCTGTCGGAAAATATCATTACGGAAAAACCGGTCAGCCAACAAATGAAATATCTATTTACCGGTGGAAGGGGATTTGGGCTATGGCTCTTATGGAATGCTGTTCGTCCTGAGACTCGATGGTATGATCCTGAAAACGAGTTGGTGATTGCTGGCGGTCCGATTGGTGGGATTACCTCTTATCCTGGCTCAGGAAAATGTACAATTGTTTTCATTTCTCCACTGACGCATTCTGTGATGGACAGCAACGGGGGGGGATATTTTGGTCCATATCTTAAGTTTGCTGGCTGGGATGCTTTGGAAATTCAGGGTAAAGCCAATGAGGATGTCATCATATTAATTGATGGTGATACAGGTTCTGTGAAGATTGAGCATGCTCCATTGGAGGCTCTAGATACTCACCTGATTGATCAACAGTTAATGGATATTTATGCACCAGACGAAAAGGATCGGCGTAATATTTCAATTATTTCGGCGGGTCAGGCTGCAGAATATATTCCGATGTGCGGGTTGAATATCAGCTACTACGATACAAAGAGAGGCGAGATACGAATAAAGCAAGCGGCCAGAGGAGGCGGAGGTTCATTGTTGAGGAATAAAAGGGTGAAAGCCATCCTTGTGAAATACAGTCAGCTCAGTGGCGACAGTAATGGTGTAGCAGACATGGGCCTCTTACGTAAAGCTGGCCAGAGGATCAATAAAGAAATTTCCGATTTTGATGCATCACAAAACGATATGCGCCACACCGGTACCCCTTATCTGGTTGAAATAATGGACCGATTTGATCTGCTACCTGTTCAAAACTTCCGCTTTGGAGGTGATACTGACTCCTCGAAAATCGCAGGTGAAAAATGGAAGCAATTGTTTGACCACAGCGGGCCAGACGGCTGCTGGTTTGGCTGCACTTTGTCTTGCGCCCATGCTGTCACACATTACCATTTGCAAACTGGCCCTTACAAAGGACAGGCAGTCATCGTCGACGGTCCTGAATATGAAACACTGGGCGCAATAGGGTCGAATTGTGGGATTTTTGATCCGGTCTCCATCTTAGAGTTAAATTTCTATCTGGACACTTATGGAATAGATACGATTTCTTTTGGCAATTCGGTGGCTTTTGCGATGGAATGTTTTGAGTATGGAATACTAAACACTGAAATAACTGGTGGATTGGACCTGGCGTGGGGAAATGCTGATGCTGTATTGGAAATGCTGCATGGGATTCCGAAAGGAGAAGGATTCGGATTGATTATTGGGTTGGGCGTGCGTGCCATGAAAGATCTTTTTGCCGAAAAGTACGGAGCGGATCCGGATTTGCTCAATGATATTGGTATGGAGATCAAAGGGCTCGAAATTTCTGAATACATATCAAAAGAATCCCTGGCTCAGCAGGGTGGGTATGCTCTTGCCTCCAAAGGCCCGCAGCATGATGAAGCCTGGTTGATTTTCATGGAGATGGTCCATAAACAATTGCCTACTTTTGAAGCCAAAGCCGAGGCGCTACATTACTTCCCAGTCTGGCGCACATGGTTTAGTTTACATGGACTGTGTAAACTGCCATGGAATGACATTATTCCAGTGAGTAATCGAACAGCCGCCGAGCCGGCGAAGGTTCCTGAACACGTTGAAAACTACACCTGGTTGTTTCAAGGAGTAACCGGAATTGCTGTGACCCCACAAGATCTGATGCTCCAATCTGAACGAGTTTATCAGTTCCAGAGAGTGTTTAATTTGCGTTTGGGATTCGGTACTCGTCAACATGATTATCCGCCATATCGAGCAATGGGACCGGTTTCTGAGAAGGAATATGAATCACGTTCGGAGAGGTATGATCAGCAAATGAGGGATGAAATTGGGGTTGATCCAGATGGAAAAACTATTGGTGAGAAAGTCAGACTGATCCGCGAATATCGAGAAAAACGTTATGAAATGCTGATCGATGCAGTGTACAAGAGACGCGGATGGACGAATAATGGCATACCCACAATGGAAACACTGCAACGATTGGATATGGATTTACCGGAAGTTATTGAAGTGGTTCAGGAACACCAGGATTTCAAATGAATGAAGACTTGATATAATACCTGAAATAAAGCTAAACAGGAGGTCAAATTGAGATAATCACATAAATATCGGGATGGTAATAGCGCATGGCTTTAAATGAGGGGGAATATATTTAAAGTGACGAGGAAGAGGGTTCTTCACTGCGTAAGTGAAGTTAACTGGCAAGTCCAGGAAAATCGAGAGATCAGCGGATGCCCTCCAGTTATTTATAACTGACCTATCCCATTTATGCAGGTTAAGTTGATTTCAGGTTGGAATATCTCTGTTTAAGCCAGAGAGAATTCCAATCGCAACCTGGTTCAAGAGAGGTCAGTATGTGTGGAATCATAGGTTATGTTGGCGAACAAAATGCGCTGCCGATCATTTTCGACGCCTTAAAAAGACTTGAATATCGAGGGTATGATTCGGCGGGATTTGCTGTCGTCCGCCAGGGTCAAATTATTATTCGGCGTTGTTCGGGAAAAGTTGCCGATCTGATCAAGCTTAATCAAGCTCAGGTGTTCGAGAGCAATATTGGTATCGGTCATACACGTTGGGCTACACATGGTGAGCCCAGTGAGCGTAATGCACATCCACATCGAAGTAAAAACGGATGTTTTGCTCTTGTGCATAATGGGATTGTCGAGAACTTTCTGGAATTAAAAGGATATCTTAGGGAAAATGGGTATATTTTTCATTCAGACACAGATACTGAGGTGATTGTTTGTTTGCTCGAAAAGTGTTATACCGAATCAAATAATCTGATTGATGCATTCGCCAGGGCACTATCCTTGATCGAAGGATCAAACGGGCTGGTGGTGATGAGCTCCATAGAGCCAGGCTACTTGTTCGCAGCCAGAAAAGGAAACGCTGGTGGATTAGTGGTAGGTTATGGTGATCAAGGCAACTACATCTGTTCTGACGTGCCTGCCCTGATTGAAAAGACAAGAAGGGTATCTTTTCTTGACTCGGGTCAGATTGCTCTAGTGGGACCCCGGCAAATATCTTTCTACAAGGAAAATCTGACGAGCTTTACGCCAACCATACACAATATTGAGTGGGATGCATCCTCGGGTGACATGGGAAAATACCAGCATTACATGCATAAAGAGATTCATGACCAGCGCCAAAGTATTTTGGATACCATCTCTGGTAGAGTAAATTTTCGGTCTGGTAAGGTAAATATATCAGAATTGAACCTTTCGACGAAGAAAGCTCAATCTATCCAAAAAATATTTATTGTGGCCTGTGGTACTGCAGCCCATGCTGGAATGGTTGGCAAGTTATATTTTGAAAGGATTGCAAAAATCCCTGTTGAGGTACAAATCGCCTCAGAATTTCGATATGGTGATCCAATTATTCCAAAGAACTCCGTTGTCTTGGCAATCAGCCAATCTGGCGAAACAGCCGATACTCTGGCTGCAATTGAACTGGCACAAAAAATGGGGGTGGAAACCTGGAGCATCGTAAATGTGCTCGGTTCTCAAGCAAGCCGTATAGTGGATCATAGCATTTCCATGCGTGTTGGACCGGAGATTGGAGTAGCTTCAACAAAAGCATACACTGCCCCGATTGTTGACATGTTTTTAGTCGCATTGGCGTTGGCGGGAAAACGTGGATTGGACACCCAAGAACACTTTCACGGTCTGAGACAATTACCAGATGTGATTGGAAGGTGCATTGATCGGGAGCAGCAATATCAAAAGTCGGCTGAATTGTTGGTTAATGCGCGAAGCTGTCTCTATTTGGGAAGGGGTATTAATTTGCCAACCGCTTACGAAGGAGCATTGAAGTTGAAAGAGATTAGCTATATCCATGCGGAGGCTTATCCGGCCGGTGAACTAAAGCACGGTCCAATAGCCATCGTGGATCGTAATGTTCCCTCCATTGTGATTGCCACGAAGGATCCTTGGAGAGAAAAGATCATCAGTCAGATTGAGCAGTTGAAATCCCGCGGGGGCCCAATTCTCGTGGTAGCGAATGATGGGGATGTAGCCATATCCCGACTGGCACAGAATGTAATTTGGGTTCCTGAAACGGCGTGGATGATCAGCCCGGTTGTCAATATCATACCATTGCAATTACTTGCTTATTATGTTGCACTTGCCAGGAATTTAGAAATTGACCAGCCAAGAAATCTGGCTAAGTCAGTCACAGTGGAGTGAGCTATACTATTCATATGGCAACCGATGAGTTCTCATCACAGCAGGCTGATGTATTACGAAAAGTAAATGCGATTGCAGCTACGACGAACCTGGACATGTTATTGCGGCATACATTTGAATTGGTACTTGAGGTGACGCATTCCTCCTATGGGAATCTTTTATTATCTGATTGTTTGGGTGGCGATGTTAATGATTACATGGTAATAGGTGAAAAACCTGTTGAAAATGAATCTTGCTCACAAATGGTTGTGTTTATCGTCGAAAATGAGGTGGTTTGTCAAATCGAATTGGGTAATCCGGACCGCTTCCCTCAGAGGCAAATTGATCTGATAACATCCAGGTTAGCCTCTGAAATAAAGAAGGCGAGATTGCTCACAAATGCCATGGAACGAGAAGCGCGTTTGTTGAAGCTTGTCGAGTTCATTTCTAGAATTAGCGCAAGTCTGGATGTTGAAGAGATATTAGCGATGATCATCCAACAGGCTCGAGAGTTGCTGGGTACAGAAGCCGCTTCTCTTTTTATCGTGGAAGAGAGCACCGGCGATCTTGTATTAAAGCTGGCGAGTAATGCGGACAATAACTTTGACTTTTCTCAAGTTCGAGTGCCCAGAGGCAAGGGGATAATCGGACAGGTTGTTAGCAATGGAAAGCCAACGATTGTCCAGGACGTCCGGCGAGAGAAATCGCATTTTCAGGAGATCGATCTTCAGACAGGTTTTACCACTCGGTCAATACTTGCGATCCCAATGACGACAAGAGAAGTGTATCTGGGTGATGAGCGTGGAATTTCCAGTGCGAGAATTATCGGCGGTGTGGAAGCCGTGAATAAAATCGATGGTATTTTTGTTCCCTCGGATGTTGAAATGTTGACGGCATTAACTAATCAGGCGGCAACATTTCTTGAAGTGGCTAGACTTTACCGGGATGCGAATGAGCTTTTCCTGGATGTGCTCAGGGCTTTGACAGCCGCCATTGATGCCAAGGATCCTTATACCAAAGGGCATTCAAGGCGAGTTTGCGAGTTCTCGGTTGCGATTGCGCGCGAGTTAGGTTTATCCGCTGATCAAACTTTCCAGATTAAGGTTGGGAGTTTGTTCCATGATGTGGGCAAACTGGGTGTTCCTGATGCTATATTACAGAAACCCAACCACTTAACCAAAGAGGAGTTCGCAATCATTCAGCAACACCCCAATATAGGCGCACATATTATGAGACAAATTCAATTGCTCAATAATGACTTGTTACAAATGGCAGAACAACATCATGAACGACTGGATGGAAGTGGATATCCGTGTCGATTATCGGGAGATGATGTCAGTCTGCCTGGGCGGATTGCGGCGGTGGCAGATGTTTTTGACGCAATAACTTCGCGTAGGGCATATCGTGAGGCCATGTCTGCCATGGATGCGATTGATTATTTGGAATCTCATTCGTCGACAAAATTTGACCGCGATTGTGTTGCAGCTCTGGCTATTGCTCATCAAAAAGGTTGGTTAATCGTGCAAAAAGATCGCCAGGAATCGGATTTTGAACCCCTGTTACCGTCATCTGGCTTCTAGGCTTGTAAGGGTGAATATTGAGAACTGACAGCCTCTGTGAGGAGACTCGTTTTTATCGTGGCGCTCAATAATTTTCACTTTGTGTTGGGTGATAGCCTGTATGAGAAACCGATCCATTTCGCATAGTTCTGGATGGAAGGATATTATGGCTGAATAAGGGCAATTTCGAAAATAAAATGTTGGCCCTTGGCTCCGGGCTTCCCAAAACGGTTCATAATTCATCGGTCGTAATATCTGGATGGCTTGGTTCAATATCCCCGTTAGTGAACCTGTAAGAGTATATGGTATCCATTGGTGCACAATATTTTGAAGGTAATCAAGGTCTTGATCTTGATTTTTAAGCAAAACAAGAATTTGATGTACTAGCTCTTGATAATTGTTAGGCAGCCACAGATTTCGTATTTTATATTTATTAGCCGGCCTGCCTTTCAATTTGTCATGACCTTTAAATCCAGAGATTTTCTCAATTAATCCCGCATTTTCCATCCTTTTTAAATGATATTGGATATTAACTTTCGTCGTATTGGTGTATATAGCAATATCCTGAATGGTACATCCGGGTTTGGATCGAATAAATTGAAGGATATGATTTTCTATCGCAAGCATAAAAACATTATAATAGATATTAAATAAATAATATTTTATTTAATATATATTGATTGACGTGAACGGCTAGGCTGTATAGAATATGAATGGCGGTTGGATGATTATCAGAAAGGTAACAATATGGATAAATCACAAAACGAGCCCGATCAATACGAGATGCCACCGGAGTTGACAGGAAAAGTATCACTTACGACTCTCGAATCGATTTATAACTGGGGACGAAAAAATTCATTATGGCCGATGATGTTTGGATTGGCATGCTGCGCTATCGAAATGATTTGTGCTGCTGCCAGTCGATATGACATTTCCCGTTTTGGAATGGAAGTTATGCGTCCCAGTCCCAGGCAGGCGGATGTGATGATCGTCTCCGGGACCGTGACCAAGAAAATGGTGCCTCAGATCGTCCGTTTATATAACCAAATATCTGAGCCGAAATATGTAATAGCCATGGGGGCTTGTGCTTGCGGTGGGGGACCATTTAAGGAGGGGTACAACGTTGTACCTGGGATTGACCGCTACGTGCCGGTGGATATATATATACCGGGTTGCCCTCCTACTCCTCAAGCCCTTATGAATGGTCTGATTGCTCTTCAGAAAAAGGTTGCCCAGGAGAAAATCCAAAACATGCGCTGGTATCAAAAAGCGCCTATTGAACCGATCCCGGTTCCTATTCTTGGCCCTGATCTTATCAATCCAAGGCAAATTGAGCTAATCTCTAAGCTTACATCGTCTGATGCAGCTGGATCGGTTGAGTCGCTGGATAATGGAACAGGAGGATCATAGTGGATACAGGCATGACTGAACTTGAAACACTCGATTTGCTTGCAGTTTTTCCATCTCTTGTTACCACCGATTCTAGAAAAGGTTACCAAGGGTATTTTGTAAAACCTGAGCATGTGATGTCTCTGGCTCAAAACCTTCGTGATACCATGGGATATGATTATCTTGCATCGATCACCGCTGTGGATTATTTTCCTGAGAATATCATCGAAGTGGTATATCACTTATTCCGTTCTTCCGGAGGTCCTGGGGTTGAGTTAAAAACTCAAATTGCGCGCAATGACAGTTGTCTGCCTTCGCTCTGCTCAATATTTCCTGGGGCTGAATTGCAGGAGCGTGAAGCATGGGATTTGATGGGCATCCGGTTTGAAAAACATCCTGACCTTCGCCGCATTCTCCTATGGGAAGGATTTTCAGGACATCCCCTGCGCAAAGACTGGAAAGAGCCTTTTTTTGAAGAAGAAATTAAACCTTTCAAGAGCCGTTGGCCAGAAGGAAAAGCTGAGCGAAAGGAAGACAAGAATCTTTTTTTGGACAACCTTCAATATCCGGCTGGTTTTCTGCCAGAACAATGGATTCCGGATGGCGATGAGCTCCTCTATGCAGGACTAAAGAAATATCAAAAAGCCGGAGAAATGGGCGTCGATCGAATGATCGTCAACCTGGGGCCGCAACATCCTTCGACCCATGGTGTTTTCCGAATGGCAGTCGTGTTGGAAGGAGAAACGGTCGTGGAGTTGAAACCGGTCGTTGGTTATTTGCACCGTAACCATGAAAAGATTGGGGAAAGGAATACATTTTTACAGAACATGCCCTTCACCGACCGGCTCGATTATATTTCATCGATGAGTAACAATTTTGGATACGCGGTAACCGTTGAAAAGCTGATGGGGCTTGCGGTGCCAGAACGGGCCGAGTACATCCGGGTGATGATGGCAGAGTTGACTCGTATTAGCAGCCATGTGATGTCCACAGGTTTTTTGTTGAATGATCTGGGCGCATTTTTTACACCCGCTTTGTATGCGTTAGAAGAACGCGAATTGATCCTTGATATTTTTGAGGCAGTTTCAGGCTCTCGAATGATGTGCAATTATTTCCGATTTGGCGGGGTCGCACGCGATATTCCCGATGATATCGTGGCGAAGATACGAGATCTTGCCTTCAATCGCCTGCCAAGAAAAATCGATGAATTGGATGCGCTGCTAACCTCCAATGAAATCATCCGTACACGCTGTGAAGGAATTGGCGTAATCACCTCTGATGAGGCCGTTGCTTTTTCTGCTACAGGTCCAATATTACGGGCGACAGGCGTCCCTTATGATATTCGCAGAGCTGATCCTTACAGTATCTACAACCAGCTTGAGTTTGACGTTGTAGTGGGATCGCATGGCGATGTCTATGACCGTTACCTGGTCAGAATCGAGGAAATGCGCCAAAGCACGAAAATTATTCAACAATGTGTGCAACGGATCTCTGATGGGCCAATATTAACAGGAAAGCCTCAATATATCGCCCGGGTTCCACTCGGTGAATCTTATGGGCGGATTGAATCGGCCAAAGGCGAATTGGGATTTTATATTGTCTCCAACGGAAAACCCAATCCCTGGCGCTATCATGTGAGAGCACCCAGTTTTGTGAATCTCACCAGCCTAGCCAAGATGTCCATCGGCCAAAAAATTGCCGATGTGGTGGTGATTTTGGGATCGGTGGATATAGTTTTAGGAGAGGTTGACCGGTGACTGGAGGGATGAATCAATGAATGGTTTAGGCATCTTACGCGGTCTGTGGATCACTTTCACCCATTTCATAAACACTTATGTGGATGATCTGAAATATGGAAGGAGGCGATATAAGAGCAAAGAGGGCATCCAATATCGATCAAGTGTATCCGTGAAAGGAATTTTTACAGTTCAATATCCCGAAGAGAAATTGTCAGTTCCGGAGGAATTTCGCTTTTTGCCATTTTTAGTTTATGAGACGGATCCAAATGGCGAGAAAAAATATAGATGCACGGCCTGTGGAATATGTACGAAAGTGTGCCCTCCTCAATGTATTTGGATCACCCGACAAGTGGATCCGGTGTCAGGAAAGCCCGCCAGTCAATCGGCCGAATTTTATATCGATATTGATATTTGCATGAATTGTGGGTTTTGCGCTGAATATTGTCCCTTCGATGCTATAAAGATGGGGCACGAATATGAAATCGCAACAGCCAACCGTCAAATTGGTCATATTTATAATAAAGAGAAATTAGGAAAATCGGTAACCTATTATTCATGGATTCGGCCTTTGAATTTTACCCGCGAGGAGGAAGCTCGGGCTGCTAAAGCCGCTAAGAAAGGTGTTTCTGAAGCTACCCCGACATCTTGATTGGAGGCGCTATGCCAGATACTGAAATGATTTTTCCATTACGGGTGATACATACTTTACGAGATCTACGCAGTGGGGAGTGGCCAAAGTTCATTGATGCTTTAACTCAAAAAACTGCCGAGCCTGTAGATCAATTTGCGTTTGTGCTGCTTATGGTAAGATTGGGTGGCTGCCTTGGGTGTAATGCGGATGCATTTCGTGCGATGAAAGGTTGCGCACAATGTGCAAGGCAGACAATTCGCCGCTATCGGGGTAGTGATACCGATTTCTTTCGTCAGTATAATAATGTAAGAGCCGAGGTTCAGAAATATCTTGAAAAAAGGCATGTTCCCAAGGAAAAGAATGGATAGATGACAGACAAAAAAGTTATCGGAGTGCGTTTCTCAAAGGTTGGAAAAATTTACCATTTCGATGCGACAAACCATGAAGATGTCGTTCTCGGGTGCAGCGTGGTTGTTGAAACAAGTCGTGGAAAACAACTGGGTGAGGTTGTACAAATCGTCGAAAATACCAATGTGGGACAGGATGGTTCTATAAAACCCATTGAAAGGCGGGCAACTCCACGTGACCTCTTGCTGCGCCAGACCTGTCAACAGAACGAATGTGAAGTACTAATTGCCTGCAGAAAGCGAGCCGCGGAATTAGGCATCAAAGGGGTTAAGTTTATCACTGCGGAATTCTCTTTGGACGGGAATCAATTGACGGTTTTGTACGGAACCGAATCAGAAGAGAAAGTGGATCTTAAAACCATGCGAGGTGATGTCCAACGTTTATTTTCCCTCGCGCATGTTGAAATGAGAATGATTGGCCCTAGGGATGTCGCCAAGTTTCTTGGTGGAATGGGGGCTTGTGGGTTGGAAATGCGATGCTGTTCAAAATTTTTGACCGACTTTTCCTCAATATCCATCAAAATGGCAAAAGAGCAGGGTATTTCTTTAACTCCTACGGAAATCACAGGCATGTGTGGCCGGCTGCGGTGTTGTCTGATTTATGAGTATCAGAACTATGTCGAAGCCCGACAACAATTGCCTAAGCGGAACAAATATGTGAAAACCCCCCAAGGAGAGGGTAAGGTTATCGATGTCTACCCCTTGAGGGGTGCGGTGCTCGTGGAATTACCGGAAATAGGAAATAGAGAATTCTTAAGAGACGACATCATCGTTCTTGACGAGCCTTCGAATATTCCCAATCGTCCTCCAACCAGTCAACCACCTACAAGGGGAGTTGGACAAGACGACCCAGCCAGAGCCAGACCGAAAAAAGGAAAACGCCATAATGACCGAGATCGTTCCCGCCGATAATTGGACGGGAGCTCAGAAGATTGTGGTAGTTCTGGCGCATCCTGATGATCCCGAATTTTTTTGTGGTGGCAGTATCGCAAAATGGATAAAAATGGGGCACGAGGTTGTGTATTATTTATTGACAATGGGGGATAAAGGGTCAAGTGATCCATGCATTCATCCAGCGGATGTAGAGCGCAAGCGGGTAGAAGAGCAGAAAGCTGCAGCGGCAGTACTGGGAATCAGTAATGTTAATTTTCTGAATTACAAAGATGGTTATCTCATCCCTGATCTTGGCCTAAGAAGAGATGTCACCCGAATTATACGTAAAGAAAAACCTTCCATCTTGGTTTCATGCGATCCAACAAACATTTATCCGCGGCCAGGGGCTGTCAATCATCCTGATCATCGCGCTGTAGGTCAGGTGGTGGTTGATGCAGTATTTCCTGCTGCAGGAAATATTTCTTATTTCCCAGAATTGCTTCGGGAAGGATATCATCCGCACATGGTTAAAGAGGTCTGGCTTTCAGTTGCGGCTTTGCCTAATGTAACCCTGGATGTCACTGAAGAATGGGCAATGAAAATGAAGGCACTGTTCTGTCACCGCAGTCAAATTGGTGATCCAGATGCATTCTTGAGTAGGATGTTATTACGTAGAACTCCGGATAGTAGTGAATCGAACCCTCGTTATGAAGAAAAATTTTATCGCATTGTGTTCGGTTGATTTTTGCTAATCAACAAATATAATTTCCCTGATCACACTCTCTCCCAATAAGACAACAGAAAACAGGAATGGGCAAATGGATTATGAGTGACTCAACTGACAATTCACTTGTGAATAATTTTTGCATCACCTTTTCGACGATAAACGGCTCTGGAAGTGCAACGGCTAACAGCATCATATTGCGATCCCTATTTTTGATGGGAATTCCCGTGTCTGGAAAAAATATTTTTCCTTCAAATATTCAGGGAATGCCGACCTGGTATTCCATCCGGGTTAGCAAGCATGGTTACGTTGCCCGAGTGGAGCGTGATGATATCGTTATCGCCATGAACCCGGCAACCTTTGAAAATGAATTAAGTTATCTGGTGACGGGAGGCGTATTGATCTATGCGGATGACATACGCCAGCCAATTACCCGTGAGGATATTACCGTATATCCTATGCCAGTAAAAAAAATTACAGCAGGTGTTGATATTATCCCAAGCCTGCGCGACTATATTGCCAACATGGTATATGTCGGAATTTTGGCTTGGATTATCGATATTGATATGGACGCTATTTATCAGGCTGTCCGCTATCACTTCAAGGCAAAAACGAAAGCAGTAGAATCAAACTATTCTGTGATTCAAACGTCTTTTGCTTGGGCGCAAGCGAACCTCCAGAAACGGGATCCATATCGTGTCGAAAAGATGGACTTAACTCGTGATTGTATTTTGACAGATGGCAATACTGCTGCTGCGTTGGGTTCGATTTATGGCGGAATCCAATTTAGCGGTTGGTACCCAATTACCCCAGCCTCAAGCCTCATCGAATCTTTGAACGAGTATTTGCCGAAATTGCGGAAAGATCCTGTCACCGGGAAATCTACTTGCGTTGTCGTGCAGTCTGAAGATGAGTTAGCGGCGATTGGTATGGTTGTTGGCGCAGGTTGGGCAGGATTGAGGGCAATGACAGCTACCTCAGGCCCGGGCTTGAGTTTAATGGCTGAGTATTTAGGTTTAGCTTATTACGCTGAGGTTCCTCTGGTTCTTTGGAACGTTCAAAGAGTGGGTCCAAGCACTGGATTGCCCACCCGCACAGCTCAGGGTGATATAACCTTTGCTTATTTTAACAGCCACGGTGACACGGATTATATTCTTTTGTTCCCTGGGTCAGTCAATGAATGTTTTGAGTTCGGTTGGCGAGCTTTTGATATTGCTGAACAATTCCAAACCCCGATCATCGTAATGATAGATCTTGATTTCGGCATGAATCAATGGATGACCGAAAAATATGTCTATCCAGATCTGCCGATGGATCGAGGAAAGATTCTCTGGGAGGACGATTTGGAAAAAATTATCCAGCAGCGGGCTGGTGATTGGGGAAGGTATTTAGACATCGACCATGATCATATTCCGTACCGTACGGTGCCTGGCAATCGACACAATAAGGCGGGCTATTTGGCGCGAGGAACCGGGCATGATGAGTACGCTCGGTATAGTGAAGAACCGGAGGCATGGGAAAGAAATGTTGCCAGGCTGAAAAGCAAGATCGCCTCAGCCAGGGAAGTGCTACCCAAACCACGAATTGAGCAGATGGAAGGTGCAGAGATTGGGCTCATCACCTTGGGTTCAACAATTCCTGCAGTGGAGGAAGCCAGAGATATGCTTACCCAGATGGGGATTAAGACAGATTTGCTCAAATTGAGAGCTATACCATTCTCAGCAGAAGTCACCCAATTCATTGAACAACACCACTACACATACGTGGTTGAAATAAATAGAGACGGTCAGCTTTACCAATTGTTAGCCCTGGAAACCCCGGGGCTTTGCACTCACTTGAGACGTGTATCGAAGGTTGACGGTTTGCCGTTATCCGCCGCGTGGGTTCGTGACCAAATTTTGAAATGGGAAGAAACGAAATGAGCGAACAGTCTGGGGTTGCTAAGGCACAAACTAATTCCGTAGGATTGACGCGCTTGGATTACAGGGGAGCTCAGAGCACCCTCTGTCAAGGGTGTGGACATAATGCCATAGCCGCACAAATTGTGGCTGCTTGCTTTGAGTTAGGTTTACTACCTGAGCAGGTTTTAAAGTTTAGTGGGATCGGCTGTTCCAGCAAAAGCCCGACCTATTTTCTGGGCAGGTCCTTTGGTTTTAATGGATTACATGGCAGGATGCCGTCGCTCGCGCTTGGCGCATTATTTGCTGATCGTAAAATGCGGGGTATAGGTGTGAGTGGTGACGGAGATACAGTCAGCATTGGGCTTGGGCAATTTAAGCACCTGATTCGGCGGAACATGCCAATGGTCTATATCATCGAAAATAATGGCGTTTATGGTTTAACCAAAGGCCAATTTTCTGCAACTGCAGAACAGAATCTTCAATTGAAGAAGCAGGGCATAAATCCATTTTATCCTATAGATATTTGTATAGAGGCCTTGGCGTCAAATGCTTCTTTTGTTGCAAGGTCATTCGCTGGCGATCCCAAGCAGGTCAAAGAATTGATTAAAGCTGCTTTCAGCCACCAAGGGATTGCCATATTGGACATCATCAGCCCATGTGTAACCTTTCATAACCTTGCGGAAACGCTCCATTCGTATGGTTGGGGACGCGACCACGAAACCCCATTACATGATCTTACTTATATCCCACCTCGTGAGGAAATAAATATTGAGCAATTTGAAGAGGGGACCGTCCGTGAAGTCTGTCTGTACGATGGTTCGCGTTTAGTTTTTAAGAAGCTGGCTAAAGATTATGATCCCACAAGCCGGCAGCAGGCTTTCCAGGTACTGGAAGAATCGCAACGGGAGAATTTATTAATTACCGGGCTAATATTCATTGATCCAACCCGGCCGTCGATATATGATTTTTATGATTTACCAGAAGAAGCCCTAAATCGTCTTTCGTCAGACCGGCTGCGACCAAGCCTCGAGACTTTGGATGAGATTAATGCCATGTTTTAAAGATGGGGTCGGGCCGAACAATTCGTGTAGATATTTAACATGAAAAATTTTATAATTCCATTCGATAAGTACGATGCCGTTTATGCCACTTCGTTCCCATGGTTTGCATATCAGAATGGCTGCGAAAATTGCGTTCATCGACCTGCATAATTTCAAGGCGTTGGAATCTGGATTTACGTAAGGTGGAGTCCAATTCACCATACAGTAGGGCATTGGAACCTAGGCCTTGATAATTCGGGAGTATACCGATGCCATTCATATCAAGAACCGGGGTGCGTTTCATCTCTCGTAAAATGTGCAGCCATCCTAATGGCCACAGACTCCCTTTACATTTTTGGATGGCCAATGATATGTCTGGAAAAGCAAGCATAAAGCCTGCAATTTCCTCACCGCTCATGATCACACGGACATATTTTGGATCCACAACACTGATAAAATTTCGCGCTTGCAGATCGAATTCTTCAGGCGTGGATGGGTAAAATCCTAGATTGTGTTGAAAGGATTGTTGGTGTACATATTCCACCTTGGGAATCCATTCCAACATTTCTTTCTTGGAAGCGAATGTCTTGATCCAGAAATTATGCCTTGTCTTCACCTTCTCAATGATTTCATGCAACCTTTCGGGAAAAACGGCTGATCGGTCGATATACCCCGACAGATGATCTGTTTCTTTTGTGAAGCCGACATCGGTTAGAAAATGATCGTAATAACGTGGATTGTAGATCATACCCAAGGCAGGCATGTATTCAAAACCTTCCACCAATGTGCCAACTGCATTGGAACGAAGAAAACCTTTGGGTCCCAAAATAAGCTTGACATCATGCCGCTTAAACCAATCGAATGCAGCTGAAAACAAATTTCTGAACACCTGAATATCTTCGATACCTTCCAAATAGTAAAAAAAACCGATTTGTTGATGATGATGCTCGCAATAGTTTTCATTCTTAAGAACTGCCACCCGTCCGACAATTTTGCCTTTGTCTTCTGCTATAAAAAATTCTGCGTCCGAATGTTTGTAAAATGGATGTTTCTTTCGATTCATCACCAGTTCCATTTCCTCTCGCATAGCGGGCACATAATTGGCGTCATTCTTATATAGCTCAAACGGAAAATTGATGAAAAGCCCTCGGTCGCGAGGTTTTTCGCAATTAATGGTTCGGATATTCATTTCACTTAAATCCTTTTACCGATAGTATGCAAAAAAGCAAAGTTTGGTGGGCGCATTGCACCGACAGGTAATGATGATAATAAAACGATTTGTTGTCCGTTTTGGATCGATTGTGATTCGAGCAGGTTCGATTCAACGGACTGAATCATATCCTCCACAGAATAACAACAAGGAATGTGATATGGTGTTACACCCCAGTACATTCCAAGCCGCCTGTATGTAGATTCCTCGGGGGTGAAAGCCTGGATTGGAACCTGAGGGCGAGCTTTAGACATTAATAACGCTGTTTTCCCAGATCGGGTAAAGACGACAATCGCTGCGACATTTCGGTCTTGAGCTAATTCGCGGGCTGCGCGGGTCATGGATACTGCGTCATCTTGCGTGGGGGCATCTGAAATGGTTCCACAGAAACCCCAATCGCCCGAATTTTTTTCAGCTTCTTCGACAATATTGGCCATCATGATAATACTTTCCAGCGGGTATTCTCCAGAAGCGGTTTCACCCGAGAGCATAACTGCATCAGTGCCATCAAATACTGCATTGGCAACATCGGAAGCCTCGGCGCGAGTTGGCCGTGGATTATGGATCATAGAATCTAGCATCTGTGTGGCAGTGATCACGTATTTTGCATGTTGATTCGCGGAACGAATGATTTCCTTTTGCAGGGTAGGCACCACGGCTGGCGTGGTTTCAACTGCCAGATCACCGCGCGCCACCATAACACCATCAGCAGTTTGGATAATCTCATCAAGACATCCAATTGCTTCGGGTCTTTCCAATTTCGCGATGATGGGGAGATCGGCTTGCCCAGGTGAAAGAGTTTTGATGGTGTTTCTAACCAATTCAATGTCCTCAGGTGAGCTTACAAAGGAAATTGCCAACAGATCAATGCCCAATGATAAGCCAAACTCCAAGTCAGCTCGATCTTTTTCTGTAAAGCCAGGTATCGAAAGCTTGGCTCCGGGCAAGTTAACCCCTTTATGTGAGCGAAGAAGGCCACCCAAGATAACTCTACATAATAGGTTTTGCTCGGTAACCTCAACGACTTCCAATTCAAGATTGCCGTCGTCCAGCAAAATTCGATTCCCCGGATGGACGCATTTTTCAATCTCCGGAACATCCAATGGAATATGAATCAAACCTTCAAGCGCATTTTGCCCCAGCATGGTTGATAACTCAACCATCTGACCCGCGGTTAATTCGACACCTGGATAGGGGAGGTCACCAACTCTCAGTTTTGGACCCTGCAAATCTTGCAGGATGGTTATTGGCTTGTCCAATTCTTGAGATAGCTCCCGGATCGTAGCGACATGATGGGCATGAGATTCATGCGTTCCATGCGAAAAGTTCAACCTTGCTATATCCAGACCGGCCAGCATCATCGAACGCATCATATTCTTTTCCTGACAACTGGGACCTATGGTTGCAATGATTTTTGCTTTTCGACTTGGCATCGCTACATCCCTCCAATCATAAATAATTCAATTTGTGTGCATGAAATTTTAACTCATCTCTAAACATAGGGTGCGCAATTGAAATTAACAACTGAGCTCGTTGGCGGATGGATTTTCCGTAAAGATCCACGATTCCGTACTCTGTTGCGATGAAATGCACATGGTTACGTGTGGTTACTACACCCGCCCCAGTTTTAAGGTGGAGTACAATCCGGCTGAATATTTTCCCCTCGCGATTAATAGTGGTGCTGGGCAAGGCGATAATGGGTATGCCTTCTTTGGCGAGTGAAGAACCGTAGATAAAGTCCATTTGACCACCAACACCGCTGTAAAATGTTGTACCAATACTATCTGAGCACACCTGACCAGTGAGGTCAACTTCAATTGCTGAATTGATTGCCACCATACGATCATTTTGGGCTATGACAAAGGGACTATTTACATATTCTGTTCGATGTATTTCTACTAATGGATTATTATTTACCCACTCGTATAATCGCCTGGTACCTAAAAGGAATCCAGCGATTATTTTGCCAGGATGAATGCTTTTCCGGGCACCTGTGAGTACACCCGCCTCGACCAAATCAATGACTGTGTCCGAAAACAATTCGGTATGGATCCCCAAATCTTTCTTTTCAAACAGGAACTTTAATAGGGCATTTGGAATAGATCCAATTCCCATTTGTAATGTAGCCCCATCTGGAATTAAGGGTGCAATATGGCTCGCGATTTCGGTGATCACCGGATTTTGTTTCTCTGAAGAAAAATCCAATTCCTTGACTGGATAATCGACAGGGACAATGCAATCAATTTTATCAATATGGATACGAGTATCTCCCAGCAAGACGGGCATCTGCTGATTGATTTCAGCAATAACCATCCTGGCCGACTCGGCTGCGGTTATGGTGAGGCCGGCCTCAACACCGAAGGTACAAAAACCATGATCATCTGGAGGTGATAAATGAACCAATGCTATATCTAATGGAAGCACATCCTTTTTAAATAAAAGTGGTAATTCTGATAACAACACCGGGGTGTAATCAGCTCTTCCTTCGTTAACCGCCTGTCTTACATTCGGGCTGATGAAAAGTGAATTCACCCGCAAATGTCCATTCAGTTGAGGCGATACATAATCGCTTCCCGTAACGGTTAGTGGTTGATATATGTTTACATTACTAACCTGATCCCCATAAGTTACCAAAGCACCGATGAGTTGCTCGGGTACTGAACAATTGCCTGACAGGTATATTTTCTGGTCGGAGCAGATATTTTTTACAGCCTCATCGGCAGTAACAATTTTGGATTTATATTTGGCTTGCCAAAGCGACATGATTTCAAGCCATGGTCAGCACATCATATATTCGCGGGATTGCCCAGTCAATCGACTCTTTATCAATTATTAACGGAGGGGCAAAGCGGATGATGTTCTGGTGAGTTTCTTTGGCCAGGATACGTGAGAGCTTCAATTGTTCACAAAATCGCCTTGCGCCTCCAGCTTCAGGCTTCAATTCTACGCCGATTAACAGGCCTCGTCCACGAATCGATTGAATATGCCGGCTAGGAATTTCCATCAACCGCTCCAGGAAATACCCTCCCTGGATTGCTGCATTTTCGATCAATTTTTCATCAACTATCACTTGCAGAGACGCTCTGGCGACAGCAGCAGCGAGTGGATTGCCACCGAAAGTTGATCCGTGCTCGCCTGGTTGATACAGGTCCATAACTGCAGAGTCGGCCAATACCGCAGACACCGGATAAAAACCACCGGACAATGCTTTTCCGATGATGACCAAATCAGGTCTGACACTTTCGTGGTCACAGGCAAATAATTTACCTGTGCGTCCCAGGCCAGTCTGAATTTCGTCTGCCACAAAAAGGACATTATTTTCAGTGCAAATCTGCATAACTTTGTGCAGGTAACCGTCGGGCGGGATGATCACACCCGCTTCCCCTTGAATGGGTTCGATCAGTACAGCTGCAGTGTTGGCATTGATAGCGTTGCGAATAGAATCAGCGTCACCGTAAGAAACCGTAGTAAAGCCCGGCGTAAAAGGACCAAAAGCATCCCGATAAAGGGGTTCTGTTGAGAAAGAAATGATTGACAAGGTCCGTCCGTGGAAATTTCCGTTTGCCACAATAATTTCTGCTTGATATTTTGGCACCCGTTTGATCTGATATGCCCATTTACGCACCAACTTGATCGCGGTTTCCACGGCTTCTGCGCCACTGTTCATCGGCAAAGATTTTTCATAACCCGTCAATTGGCTGATTTCTTGGTAGAACAAAGGAAGTTGATCATTTCGAAAGGCGCGAGAGGTGAGGGTCAATTGGGAAGCCTGCGTTACCAAGGCATCCAAAATTTTCGGGTGCACATGCCCCTGATTCAATGCAGAGTACGCGCTCAGACAATCCAGATACCGGTTTCCTTCCAAGTCATAAACCCAGATACCTTCTCCTCGAGTAATTACTACATCAAGGGGATGATAATTATTCGCACCGTATTTTTCTTCTAGTTTTATAAATGTTTCACTCTGCATTTCAATCTCCCAGCAAATGGACAAGGATGGATTTTTGGGCGTGCATTCGATTATGGGCTTGATCAAAAATCACAGAATGAGGCCCATCAGCAACTTCGTCTGTCAATTCATGGTTGCGGTGTGCAGGCAGGCAGTGCATGACGATCACGTCGGGTTTGGCTTCAGAAACCAATTTGGCGTTGACTTGATATGGTGGAAAAACCAGTTCACGATTTTGGGCTTCGCTTTCCTGGCCCATGCTGGTCCAGGTATCCGTATAAATTACATCTGCACCCTTTACTGCGTCATGCGGGTTACGCAATTGTTTAATTTTCGATCCACTTTCGCCGGCAAATTTCATACCCAACTGCAGCGCATCCTCTCTCAGATCAAAACCCGCCGGACACGCAATAGAAAAATTTGCTCCTAATTTTACGCACACATGCAACAGTGATACAGCCACATTGTTGCCATCACCGACATAGGTGATATTAAGCCCCCTTAAATCCCCCTTTTTTTCATAGATCGTCAACGCATCGGCAAGCCCCTGACAGGGATGGTTATAATCACTTAAGCCATTAATCACTGGAATCGACGCAAATTGCGCAAGCTGTAAAACATGGTCATGGCTGAATACACGGGCCATAATCGCATTGACATATCCAGATAATACTCGTGCAACATCACCAATCGATTCGCGTTGTCCAAGCCCGATTTCACTGGGTGAGATGTATAAAGCATCACCACCGAGATGCCGCATGGCCATATCGAAGCTAATCCGTGTTCGGAGACTTGGCTTTTGGAAAATCATTGCGAGAACCTTGCCTCTTAATAGCGGCGGGTTTCCACCATTTTGAAATTCCTGTTTCAACCCCACTGCCGAATCCAATAAATTCCGCAACTCACTCGCAGAATAATCTGCAATTGCTATAAAATCTCTCTTCATTAGTTATGTTCCTGGTTTTTTTTTTCTTGAAAGTCTACGTTTGGCTTTAGAAATTATTAAGTCCATAATCGGGTAGGTCAAAACCCCCACCGTTATGGAAAGAATATAATATAGGGTTGCATCAAAACCGGGAGTAATGATGTAAATACCTCGCGCTGCCGAATTAAGGATGATATCAGCAGTTTTTTCGGCAGTCATGCTTTTATGGCCGATCAGCTCGTTAGTTACCTCGGGACGAAATGTCATCTCATATTCGTGCTGCGGTGTGTCTGTGTCGGAAGGGAATACTATGGAAAACTTTATACCCCTTGACTTATATTCAGCACGTATAGTATCAGTCAGGCCCCTCACAGCAAATTTTGCCGCTCCGTAAGATGAATAACCATACACGCCAAGAAAGCCAGCCACAGACGAAAAATTTATGATATGACCTGAGCCTCGATCTAGCATGGCTGGCAAGAGGGTTTTTATTGGATAGAGTGTGCCGAAATAATTAACATCCATCATGCTGCGAAATATGTTCGTTTCCTGGTCTTCGAACAAGCCTGGTTGAGCTATGCTTGCACAGTTAATTAAAATATCTGGCACGCCTCTTTCTTTGATAAAACTGCAAATAATGTCAGTGAGTTGGTTTTCGTTGGAGACATCTGCGACCAGGTAATCGATCTGTTGCATTTTATTGGCACGAAGAGCATCCATTGTTTTGCATGCTTGCTGTAACAGCTCCTGTCTGCGAGCCAATATGAAAACATGAGCCCCTTTTTGGATTAAATTTTTCGCCAACGCGAACCCAATACCGCTGCTTCCACCTGTAATGAGAACCAGTTTATTCGTGTAATAACCCATCTTGGTTAATGACCACAAGAAGAGCAGGATCTGCCAGAGCAGCCTGCGCATCCCGAAGATTGAGAGGAAGCAGATGATTTGGTGTCGCTATGGGAATACACACGAGATAACGCCCGAGCAGTTTTATTGCAATGACATTTTGGACAAATAATCGTTGCGTCAGCGTCTTTTATGGGGCGCAGCGCTTCAAATCGTAAATTGCATTGTTTGCAAATGTATTCATAGACCGGCATATTGGCTAATCCTCTTAAGTGATTATATTGGTTTCGTTTACCACGGTCAAGGCAGTTTTTTAATCTTGACTATTGGATACATCCTCTGATATTGTTAAGTAGATTTTGGTGGGAATCATTTTATCCATAAATTTCAATTTCGGAGAAATTAATGAGCCAAGAAATTAATCAATTATTATCCACTGGCGCGCAAAGGATTGTTGAATTGGCCAGGGAAAAAAAGGCCATGCATAATCACTCCTATCTCGGAGCTAATCACTGGATGTTGGCCTTATTAGAACGGCACGGCCCTATGCTGCAATCCATGTACAATGAGATTGATGTTGAGAAAGAAAAAGACGTCTGTGAAACACGGCTCAAAAACAACGAATTAGGGATAAATCTTAAAGAAGAAAAGGTGGCTTCTGAAGCTGCCAAACTAGCAAAAGCAAGGTCCAAGCTTCAAGGTGTGGAACGGGATGTGGCGCTTGTTGTTCTCTCGTACGCTGGTTATGTGACTTCCGATGTTCGTTCTAATTCTTCACATTCTGAGGTGGCCAATCCTTTGATTTTAGGCAAAGGTCTGGTCACTCCGACGCTCGACCAATTCGGTAAGGATTTGACTCGAGCTGCACGAGAAGGAAAAATTCCTCCAATCATCGGGCGTGATGATGAAATACAAGTGGTAATTGAGACGTTATGTCGACGCACCAAGAGAAATCCAGTACTGGTTGGACCGGCAGGAGTTGGAAAGACGGCTATTATTGAAGGGTTGGCAAAAAGAATTGTAGAAGGAAATGTGCCAGCCTTGATGCAAGGGGTGCGGATCATCGCGCTACAACCTTCCACCCTGGTGGCAGGCGCAAATATTGCCGGTGAACTTGAGAAAAGGATGCAAAATGTAATCAAAGAAGCCAGTCAAGAAGGTATTTTTCTTTTTATTGACGAAATACATTCCATCATGGGAACGGGTGGAATGATGGGCACATCAGATATGGCCAGCATATTAAAGCCGTCCCTTGCTCGGGGAGAAATAGCTCTGATCGCTGCCACCACTGATGATGAATACCGCAGGTTTATAGAGACCGATTCAGCTTTGGAGAGACGTTTTCAGCCGATACGCATTCATGAGCTTTCGCCAGATGAAACATTTCAAGTTTTAATTTCACTGAGAGCGGTTCTGGATAAACAAAATTCCATACAAGTGGGGGACGAAGTGCTGCGTTGGTTGGTGGATTTCGGCAACCAGTACATGCGCAACCGCCATTTTCCTGATAAAGCAGTGGATCTGCTTGAGCAGTGTTTTGCACACGCAGTCGCAAACGGAAAGAACACACTGCATCTCGATGATGCTGTTGAAGTAGCCCAGCGCATGATAGGTATGCCTTTAATTCTGGATCAACGCCTGGATAATCTCAAGAAGGAATTCGAAAACCGCGCCATCTTTTCTGAAGAAATTACCCAGATAATTCTCAATCGGTTGCAAGTCACCATGCGGGGATTAGATTTACGGTCAGCCCATCCAAACGCTATCATTCTTCTTAGCGGAGATGCCATCCAACAAAGTGAAACAATCTCTGAAATATTTGCTGAAGCATTGTTTGGATCCAGCGACAGGGTGATTGCCATTGATTTGGCTCGATTCACGCATCCAGCTGACATCAACTTATTGGTTGGCTCTCCTCCCGGCTATGTCGGATATAGCGAGTCGCTGCCTATCCATCGTTTGATCCAAACCCCATGGTCTGTACTTAAATTCGAAAATATTCATGCTTGTTTTCCGACAATTCGGGAGGTGATCTGCCAGGCACTCGAAAGTGGGTGGCTAACAGACGGCAGAGGAAAACATATCTATTTGAGCGATACCGTGGTGATTCTGACTGCTGAGGTGAATATCCAATCACAAAGAGGAATCGGGTTTCGTGCGAAAGGAGAGGAGAACACAACCACCGATCTCTACCAAGCCGTCGTGGATGCGATTGGGAATGGATTGGCTGACATGGTGGACCTGTTTTGGGCTTCATCGATGAGAGTGGGTAATATTGATGGACAATGGCTGCGCGAGAATTTGCTGGAAGATATCTCCCAACGCTATAAAAAACAGGGAATAGAAATTCAATGGGATGATAGCCTTGTTGATTGGCCGCTCAAGCGTCAAGAATTTCTATTTAGTGAGAAAGTGTGGGAACGTTGGGTGGACCAAGTGTTAAGCCCCACTGTTATCCCACATCTACCAAAGCATGGCATGCCGGATAAATCGGTAGTCGTTGCCATGCAAGAAGACCAGATATTAATCCAAATCTCCGAGAAAGGACGATAAATGGAATTCCAAACTGCGGCGCATAAAGAGGCATACGAGAAAATTTCCCCCTGGATGAAAGAGTTGTTTGGTGCATTTGTAATTCCGCGGGATGACGCCCCAATCATTGGTGTGATGGTCGGATCTGCTCTTGCCCAGGTTGGTGTATCTGCCTGGGGAGAAAATGATGCAACCATCACAGCTCGGTCTTATGTGGTTACGGGTTGCGAATTGAATCAGGAATTGATGTTGTTCCTGCTCAAAGAAAATGACCGCATGCGTTTCGGCGCTTTTGGTGTTGACCAAGACAATGACATTTTCTTTGAACACTCCATTGTAGGTTCAACTAGTGATAAGGATGAAATTAAAGCGACGGTCATGGCTGTAATTCTCACCGCCGATGAGTATGATGATAAAATAATCGCGCGGTGGGGTGGGCAGCGTGCACTTGATCGGATGCGCTAAGAATACCGGTCGAGCCTTAATTGTGAATGTGCTACAATTGCATAGGGTGTTATTAGAATGACCAGTCAAAATGATGGCAACCCAATTACTTTGTCTTTAAACGATCTTCTTGATTATTTAGAGGCGCAGCTTGGTAGGGTGGGGCAGGGGATCTCTATTAATCCAGAAAAGGTGTTATTAGGATTGGATGAAGCCAGCAGGCGAATTGCAAAATCAAAAGAAGATGGAAGAGATGTGCGCGTGGAGGTAGCGCAGTTTGATTACATCCAAAAAGTAATCAGGAATAATAAACGAGCTTTTCTACGGAGTATTGGTGGAAAGCAGGGATTGTTTACCTTGCGTGATAGATATCAGCCTTCTCGCGAAAATACCTGGTGGTATGTTGATGAAGGTATTGAAGCTGATATGAAGCAAGCCGTGAAGCGCTGGCTGGTTGCATCTGCAATAGGCATGGTGGTTATCGTCATTGCAGTCATTGCGTATAGGTTGTTCCTGGCGCCATCCCCTGAAGAGCTGGCGAAAATGGAAGCGGTGAATCAATCTCAAAACCTGATAGAATCACAAGATTTTCGGGGGGCATTAACAGCAGTTGATGCTGCACTGGCATTAACTCCTGATGACGTAGATCTGATTATTCTTAAAGGAGTGCTTCTAGAAAAAATTGGTGAACAAAACGGGGCGAAATCACAGTTTCAACGCGCCGAAAGCCAATTTAAAAGCCTAGAAGAATTTTTACTCTCCAGAGCCATGTCTTACCTTCAAATTGGTGAAGCGGAAAAGTCATTGGCCGACTCACAGGCCGTTCTGGCGGAAAATCCTGATTCAGCACAAGGCTTGTATTTTTCTGGCAGGGCGATGGAGATGTTGGGTGATTATCAGGGAGCCATCAATGCATATAATACAGGCTCTGAGTTGGCGCTTGCCCAGGGAAACCCACAATTGGCGGGCACAATCAAGGTGAATTTGGCGATGTTAATGCAATCCATCCCAATTGATATTCCATCACCAGATGAAACCCCAATTGAATAGAGTAGATCTTTAATTTTCAAACACGACTCGGTATCCTTCATCCAACTCGCGATCCGAGAGGTGCGCGTAGCGTTGCGTGACCGCAATGTTCTGATGCCGTGCCAAAACCTGAGCCAATTTTAAGTTTCCGGTGGCATTCAAAACACGCGTCACAAAATAATGCCGAAAAGAATGCGGTGTGATGGTTCCAACAGCACCGACACCAAGACATTGAGCAACTCGACTCGCGACGATATTTCGTCCAGTCGTCGGGGTTATGGGTAGAATTTTTTTTCCACTGCCTTTATCATGTCGTGAAAAAAGTGGCAGGGATCCCAACGGATGTCCAGAATTACCATCCAAAGGCGCACGGGCATTGATGTAATCACGAATAGCTGTTTGGCTGCGGGATGAAAAACGTATGACAGCCTGACGATTTCCTTTTCCGATGATGATGGCCTGGCCTTCATGCCAGAGAATGTCGCCTCGTTTCAACTTACATGCCTCATGGACGCGCAGGCCAGTGTCTGCGAGAACAATCAAAAATGCGCGATCGCGCAAATTCCGCAATCTGTCTGTTTCATTTTCGACAATAACAACAACCAAATTCTCTGCATACTCCAGCATAACCTCTATAGCATCTTTTGGGAACTGTGGCAGTCGCTGCCCAGGACGGCGTGCCCTTTGACGAATCAGCATTTTCACCCTGGACAAATTAATGGGAGCAAGGTTTTCGGCTACAATAAATTCGTAGAATCGAGATAATGCCGTCAGGTATAAACGTTCTGTGGATGGCGAGTGATTCCGAAGATAACTGATCATCCAGCTAATTATGTCTTCGTTGATGTCTGTAATTGCTATCATGTCAGGATCAATCTGGTGTGCGCGCAGTACAATTTTTAATACGGATAAGCCACTCTGATAAGTTCGGGCGGTTTTTTCACTTCGGGCAAGGGAAACGGATTGTAGGAATGAATTAATAGTTTGCGATATGCTTGATGTTTTACTGTCCATTCTGATCCTCGTCTATGTTTGCGTTAATAATACTTATCGAAATCAATAATATTATACCAATTTTAATTCAAAAAGCAATCCCCCACCCTGAAAAGTATCAAAACTTTGTGTTCTAAGGTAATAGATAATAATTTTCTTGCGATGATTTCGTCTCTAAATCTAACCCACTCAAGTTTAGCTCTATGCCATCATCATCCAAACCGAATTCCATCTCCCTACCCCCCTACCTCCCCTACCGCCCAGGACGGAGAAATACTTGTCAGCAGGTTGCAATCTAAACCAGTACTGCTTAAAATAACAAGAAACTGTCGATTAGGCTGGGCATGAAATCATTTTCACTACCTTACGGCACAAAATATCTAACTCTGGAATTGCCTGAAGACCAGCTCGTGACGGAAGTGACTCCATCAAATATTGAGGCCGCTGAACACCCGCTGGCGAGTGTCCAATTTGCTCTGGATCATCCAATTGATCATTGTGGTCTGGATTCATTTTCGGGAGCCAGATGTGCAGCTATCGCAATCAATGACAAGACTCGTCCAGTTCCCAATGAATTCCTTCTGCCTCCCCTGCTTGGTCGTCTGGAGCGATTAAGGATTCCGCGAGAGAAAATATCATTGATAATTGCTACCGGAACACATAAACCGATGCAACCAGCAGAATTTCGGCGTATCTTGCCGGATTCCATTGTAGACGAATATCCTATCGTTTCGCACGACTGTGATAATTTCGATGAATTAGTGTACCTTGGCGAAACCAATCGTGGAACTAAAGTTCTAGTAAACAAGCTTTATCATGAATCGGATCTAAAAATTGTGGTTGGTAATATCGAACCCCATCATTTTATGGGTTTTTCAGGTGGGGCTAAAAGTGCATCGATCGGATTAACAGGGCGCGGTACGATCAATCAGAATCATGCTATGCTGGTTGATCCAGGTGCCAGGATCGCTGAATATGAGCACAATCCGATGCGCCAGGATGTGGAAGAGATCGGCAGGATCATTGGCGTCCATTATGCTGTTAATGCTGTGTTGAATCACCAAAAGCGAATTGTGAGGGTTTTCGCTGGACACCCGTTGGCTGTAATAAAAAATGGAATTCCATTGTCTATGGAGCTATGTCAAACAAAGGTTGAGGGTAAATTCGATCTGGTAATCGCTTCGGTAGGTGGTCATCCTAAAGATATTAATTTGTATCAATCCCAAAAAGCGCTAACCCATGCCGCCCTCATTACGCGTCCGGGCGGGGTCATCATATTGTTGGCTGCCTGTCCTGAAGGGTCTGGAAATCAAGCCTTTGAGAATTTTATGACAGGAATGTCCTCCCTTGATGAAGTGGAACAAAAATTTGTCGAGATTGGATTCCAAGTAGGCCCCCACAAGGCATATCAACTCGCTCGACAGTTGGCCAATATGAAGGTTATCATTGTCTCTGAAATGGATCATGAACTGATGCGGAAGTTATTCTTGATCCCCGCTCTATCGGTTAACCAAGCGCTCATGACGGCTTTGGACTTTCTTCCGGAAAGACCGAGGATTGCCGTCTTACCGCACGCGACCAATACTGTGTCCATTGTTGAATGAGTATGGGGTTATAATCTAGATATCAATGCTTATCAGATTGGAGAATAGATGAACGACCAAACTCGAACACCTGGAAAAACGACTATTGCACCTGACGTATTGGTGAACATCGCCAAATTAACCACATTAAGTGTTGAGGGAGTGAGTAAAATGGCGACCCCACATGCGAGCGTCAATCGTTTGTTTCGGCGCGGCACCCAGGAAGGAGTTCTAATCAGCGTAGAGAACAATACTGTTTATACTGAGCTTTATGTAGTCATCGCGCGAGATTACAACGTCCGTGATGTATGCCGGACGATACAGCATCAGGTTGCCAGAGCGATTTCTGAAATGGTGGGTATGGATGTTGGCAAGGTCAATGTGCATGTGGAAGATATCGATTACTCAACCAAGCCAAGTGAACAATAAACCGTTATGAAAACCCGAACCAAGGCGCGCGGATTGGCCTTGCAAGTTCTTTACGAAGTCGAGCTAACTGGCCACCAGGCATTAATTGTTCTTGAGGAGCGCCTGACTGAAGAGCCAATGGATGCCAAGCTGGCTGAATTTTCACAGCAAATTGTTTTAGGTGTTCTTTCAATTGTGGGTGAATTGGACGATTTCATCGCGCAACATGCTCCTGAATGGCCTCTGGAACAGGTTGCGGCAATCGACAAGAACATCATCCGAATAGCCCTTTGGGAATTCGCCGTTACAGGCTGCACCCCGGTCAAGGTGGCGATCAACGAAGCCATCGAGGTGGCTAAAATATACGGTTCGGATAGCACCGCTCGGTTTGTTAACGGTGTACTCGGTAGCCTCGCTGCCCGTCAGGCAGAAATCCAAAATACCTTTGGGAACCCAACAGACACTGGATAATGCAAGATTTCACCTTTCATCAGGTTGATCCATGAAAGTCAAGCCGGTCATCTTCACATTCCTGGTAAGCCTACTGTTCTTGCACATCGCTTATGGATGTGTTCCATTGGGCGAATCCGATTATGAACCTACCAGAGATTTTGACATCACTTCTAGACCCCCCGATAATATTTCAGAAACCCAAAAGAAATTTGTTGATATTGAGTTCAGAGTCGAGGTACCAGTTACCTCGGATCTTTCACAATCTGTGTCCTTAGATATTTTGGATGAAGTCACCGGTCTGGCTTTTAATATTTTACGATACACGATGAAGCATGAGGATTTGACCCATTATTCGGTGACCATTCCTTTCTTGCAGGGATCTGTATTGAAATATCGATATGTTCGCGATCAATCCCCTACTGCTGTTGAATATACATCTGGGAATGTTCAGGTCCGTTATCGGCTTTACCATGTGACTGGTAAAAATCAAGTGAATGATCTGGTAGCTGCATGGACAGATACGCCTTATACAGGAGACATGGGCAGAGTTCAGGGCCAACTCACAGATGCTGTTTCTCACTTACCTATCCCTAACATTCTGATCAGCGCGGGTGGTCAAAGTGTAATCACTGCGTCGGACGGCTCTTTTTTAATGGACGGACTTTCTCTGGGTGTTCATAATTTGGTCACATACAGCCTGGATGGGAGGTATCTTCCCTTTTCGCAAGGCGTCCAGATTGCAGCTGGCGCGACAACCCCAGTGCCGATTCAATTGATTCCAGCAAGAACGGTGAAAGTAACATTTTCCATGACCCCTCCAGCCGGAAGCGTGCCAGGTGTGCCAATCCGCATGGTGGGGAATACAATTTCTTTGGGGAATACTTTTGCCGATCTGGAAGGTGGGATGAGTGTGCTTGCCAGCAGGTCGCCATTACTTACCCCAAATTCTGATGGCACCTATTCCATAACGATTGAACTGCCAGTTGGCATGGATTTTCAATACAAATACACCATAGGAGATGGTTTTTGGAATGCAGAGCATGGTGAGAAGGGAGAATTTATCATTCGACAGTTGATCATCCCGGATGATGATACCATGATCAATGACCAGGTTATCTCCTGGGCCTCAGGTTCTTCTGGTGCGGTATCGTTTTCGGTCAAGGCTCCCGGAAATACAAATCCGGGCGAAGTGGTTAGTATCCAGTTCAATCCCTATGCATGGACTCCTCCCCTACCCATGTGGCCTTTGGGTGATGGACAGTGGTTATACATTTTGTACAGCCCGATGGATTTGCTGGGTGATATTGGCTATCGCTTCTGCCGTAATGATCAATGCACCATCGCAGATGATATTGCCACACATGGGAAAGATGCCAAAGGCCCCATTTTCTCAGCCCGGGAAGAGCCTCAAGCTTTTCAGGTCAACATCCAATCCTGGGTGGATTGGCCTGAATCTACTGAAACAAGCAATGTGGTCATAGTCGATATCAAGCCGAGAGGTGATAAATTCATCGCTGGAATCGAATATGAGCCTTCATATCGTCCATCATGGAACGCTTACCAATCCAACGCCATTCGTAATATTCGTGAAATAGGGGCAAATTGGATTATCCTGACTCCGACATGGGGTTTTATCAATAACAATCCCCCCGTCCTAACCCTTCAACCAGGAGTTGATCCATACTGGGATGATACTTGGCAGCAAATTCACGCGGTGAAACAGAATGAGTTGAAAGTTGCCTTGTATCCGATGACCCGCTACCCAGATTCCATGCATCAATGGTGGCAGGATGGGATCCGCGATGATGGATGGTGGCAGAGCTGGTTTGATCGATATCGAACTTTTCTAATAAATTTTGCAGACCTCGCTCAAGAAAGTGGTGCAGATGCCATTATTTTAGGAGAACCAGCGATCCTGCCCGCTTTACCAGATGGAAAATTAGCTAACAGTAAAAGTTCAGGTATTTCTTTAGATGCCAATGCGAAATGGAAAAAAATTATTCGTGAGGTACACAATCATTTTGACGGCCTGATCATTTGGTCAGTACCCTATCCATTTGTGTTTGAAAAACCTTATTCTTTTCTTGATGAAGTGGATGGTATCTATGTTCTATACGCAGGGCAATTAGGAAAAGGTGAAAATCCCTCTGCTTCTGAAATTACTAACAAATTCTCTAGATCATTGGCGGAAAATATTCAACCAATGATGGCCGGCATCGGTAAATCGATCATCATTGGGATTAATTACCCATCAATTGATGGAGCAGCAAGTGGATGCATTCGCTCTGAAAACAATTGTCTCAAATTTGAAAACTTATCGCGTGAAGCGTATTTGAATCTGCAGAATGGCGTAGACATCCAGGAGCAGATGGATATCTACAATGCGATTCTGTTAGCAATCAACCAATCTCAATGGATCGATGGTTTTATATCACGTGGTTATTTCCCACCAGTTCCATTGAAAGATAAAAGTCCATCTATACATGGCAAACCTGCAGCAGATGTTTTATGGTATTGGTTCCCGCGCATATTATCTGAACCGAAAAACAATTAGGAGTTATTTCTGGTGATGGATATGACGATTGATCTATCGAAAGTGGACGAAAACAAAACGAAAAAAAATATAAGTGTAGGAGAATTGGTAGAGTGCATAATTAAGAATGGAGAAGGCGTATTGACCAATCATGGGGCGGTGTTAATCAATACGGGAGAGTTTACAGGTAGATCCCCAAAAGATCGTTATATTGTCCGAACAATTGATAGACAGGTTAATGATGAAATCTGGTGGGGAGAAATCAACCAGCCATTGGAGGCGTCCGTTTATGAGGAAATATTTCTAGAAGTGAGACGGTATCTTGGTTCTCGGGAAGTATATATCCAAGATGTGTTGATCGGGGCTGACCAAAATTATCGTGTGCCTTTGCGCATCGTTTCCGAAAAAGCCTGGGCAGACCTATTTTCATGGAATATATTTAGGCGCATTTCGCCCAGTGATTTGGTCAACTTCCAACCCGAATACACCATTTTCCATTGTCCAAATCTGCAAATAAAGCCAGCACAGTTCGGGACTAGAACTGGCACGTTCATTATCCTGAATTTAGAAACGAAAGTCATCCTGATTGGTGGAACAGAGTATGCCGGCGAGATAAAAAAAGCGGTCTTTTCGATTTTGAATTATCTTATGCCCAAATCAGGTGTACTTCCCATGCATTGTTCTGCAAATGTGGGGCCATCAGGCGATGTAGCCTTGTTTTTTGGATTATCCGGTACAGGAAAGACAACTTTGTCCTCTGACCCTGATCGAAGTTTAATCGGAGATGACGAACATGGATGGTCAGATCAGGGGGTTTTTAACTTCGAGGGTGGATGTTATGCAAAAGTAATCCGTTTACGACAGGAATTGGAGCCATTAATCTGGGACGCTGTTCACCAATTCGGCTCAATATTGGAGAATGTTGTATGTGATCCTGATACCCGGGGTCTGGATTTCGATAACGACTCCATCACAGAGAATACACGCGCAACCTATCCATTACACTTTATTCAAAATTATTATAAAGCGGGTCAGGCTGGCCATCCTTCACATATATTTTTTCTCACAGCAGATGCGTTTGGGGTTTTACCCCCTCTGGCTAGACTCGCCTCAGAGCAAATTCAGAATTATTTTCTATCCGGTTATACATCAAAATTAGCTGGGACTGAGCGGGAGTTGGGTTTAGAGCCGGTGGCGACTTTTTCAGCCTGTTTTGGGGCCCCCTTTTTACCCCTCTTTCCGAAGGTTTATGCGGATATGCTGCTCCAGAAAGTTCATGATCACCACACCCAAGTTTGGTTGGTTAACACAGGTTGGACAGGTGGACCGTACGGCATTGGCCACCGGATGGATTTAGGGCATACCCGCGCAATAATCCATGCCGTTTTGGACGATAAACTAAAATTGGTGGAATTCTACGATGAGCCAATTTTTAATCTACAAATCCCTTTCGAATGCCCTGGCGTTCCTTCAAAAATTCTAAACCCTGTGAACACCTGGAGAGACGCAGAAGAGTACCAGCAGATGGCATTACGCCTGTCTCATGAAATGCAAGAAAATCACTTAAAATGCTTTGGTTAGCAACGATGCATTGGTTCGAGAAGCGGTTCGGGACCTAGAAGCCCAAAGAAGTTCGAAAAAGCAAAACAACTGAGCCCAATATTAGAAAAGGCGCCATCGGCAAAGCAGTAGCATATTGATACCTTCGCATGATGACCAGGTAAAGCAAATAAAGGCCACCGGAAAAAGCAAAGGTTAATGTTCCCAGTGCAATGCCAGCCAGAATTCCGGGCCAACCAAGGAATAAACCAAGGACTGCGCAAAGGTAGACATCTCCAAAACCTAATGCCTCTTCTTGTTTTTCGTTCTTCCCGAGTTTCGTTAAAATTTTACCGAATAGGATTCCAAGAAAATAAAAGCCTAGCATGGCCAAAAAACCTGTCGCACCGCCCAGC
>CAZCBJ010000005.1:0-7223 GCA_964496705.1 uncultured Anaerolineaceae bacterium
TCAGGTCCCCTACCCGTCATCGCCTTGGTAGGCCATTACCCTACCAACTAGCTGATGGGACGCAGGCCCCTCTCGAAGCGACTTTCGCCTTTCATCAGCAGGCATCTAATCCCACTGATCACATTCTGTATTAGCAATCCTTTCGGACTGTTATCCCCAACTTCGAGGCAGGTCACCAACGCGTTACTCACCCGTTCGCCACTGAGGAAGTATTGCTACAACCTCCGTTCGACTTGCATGTATTAAGCACGCCGCCAGCGTTCATCCTGAGCCAGGATCAAACTCTCCGTAAGATTGTCACCTTTTCAGGTGTTGTTTACGGTGTTTATGAACGACAGAGCATTTCTTCTTATCACTCTTCAATTGTTAAGGTTCCGTTTCCGAGGGCTGGATTCTACTCGCTCGCTCCTCTTCTGTCAAGGAGCTTGAGAGATAAAACCGCCGATGTCTTCCTCAACTTTCCGGTCAACATCGGCCACTCGATGCGATCGCCTTGCGCGTCCGGCTTCAAGGGTCTCGTTTGTCTCGATCCGCTTTTTCAGCGCATCGTACTGCGAACAAAGATTTTACCACTTTCGCCTGCTTTGTCAAGGGTTTTCAGGCATAAAATTCGCCGATGTTTTCATTTCAACACCGGCTCGCTTTGCCTGGGTGATCCCATCTGGGTACCCTCCAGTAGTTGGTCTATTCGATTGTGACCGGTTTGCCTTGCGGGCGAAACCTGCTGTTTTTTCAGCGGCGGGTATTATACCTGATCCCATTTGCCTGTCAAGGGATTCCACCACCCAATTTTCCAATTTCCTGTAACCAATTTCTCGAATTCAAATTTACCATTAAGATACGCTTCGCGCTCTTTGATATAATCAAGCTATGCGAACCACTCCCACCTCCACCACCCTTTCACCGGACCGAACCACCGCTTTGCTGGTGCAGGCGCTGATGGCGCTGTTCATCGGCCTGGCGCTGTTCTTCGCCGCGGGCGCAAGCTACGTGATCGGCGTGCAGTTCTGGTACGCAGGGCGCATCTTCCCCGGTGTTTCTGTGGGAGGCGTGGAACTGGGCGGGCTGAGCCAGCAAGAGGCTGCTGTAAAAATTTTCCAGTCCATCACCTATCCCCAGACGGGCAAAATCCTCTTTGAATACGAGCAGTCCGGCTTGGTGTCGCCGGGGCAGATGGGCCTGTTTCTGGATGCCAACACCTCGGCGCAGCGCGCCTTTGAAGTAGGACGCAGCGGTGGGTTGGCGCGCGCGCTGGGCGAACAGTTCAATGTCTGGTATTACGGGCGCGACCTGCCGCCGGTGATGATCTTTGATCAACGCATGGCTTTCGAATACCTGTCGGCGCGCGCCAGGGAAATTGACAAGCCCACCGTCGAGGCGGATATTTCCATCAAAGGCACCGAGGTGGTGGTGACCAACGGGCAGACTGGACGCAGCCTGGACATCCCGGCCACGCTGGTACTGCTCCATGCCCAACTGCAAACCCAGCGCGACGGGGTGGTGCCGCTGGTGGTGCGCGACCACCCACCGGTGGTGGTGGACGTGAGCGCGCAGGCCAAGCTGGCGCGTGATATCCTCAGCGCGCCGCTCAAACTGACCATGCCCGCCGGCCAACCAGATGACGACTTGGGACCGTGGAGCTTCGACGCCCAGACGCTGGCGGCGATGCTGGCCTTCGAGCGGGTGGAGAGCAACGGCGGCGCCGAATATCAGGTTACCGTGGACAGCCAACTGCTGCGCAATTACCTGCTGGACCTGGCTCCCAGGCTGAGTAAAAGCCCCAAGAATGCGCGGTTTATTTTCAACGACGAGACGCGCCAGTTGGAGGTCATCGAAGCCTCCATCACCGGGCGCGAGCTGAACGTGGAAGGCAGTATCCAGACCATCCAGGAGCAGTTGTTAAAGGGCAAGCACAAGGTGGCGCTCGAATTCAATTACCGCGATCCGCCGGTCAGCGACCGGATGAGCGGGGAACAACTGGGCATCACCGAGCTGGTGCACGCCGAATCCACCTACTTTTACGGCTCAAGCGCTGAGCGCGTACAGAACATCAAGGCCGCGGCGGCGCGCTTTCACGGCCTGCTCATCGCCCCGGGCGAGACCTTCTCAATGGGCGCGGCGATGGGCGATATCAGCCTGGACAACGGCTACGCTGAGGCGTTGATCATCGTCGGCGACCGGACGATCAAAGGCGTGGGCGGCGGGGTCTGCCAGGTGAGCACCACCCTGTACCGCGCGGCTTTCTTCGCCGGCTTCCCCATCCTTGAACGCCACGCCCACGCCTACCGCGTGTATTACTACGAAAAAGTGGCCGGCAACCGCATCAACCCTAATTTCGCCGGCATGGACGCCACGGTTTATTTTCCGCTGGTCGATTTCAAGTTCACCAATGACACCGACCACTGGCTGCTGATGGAAACGTATGTCATCCCCTCCGCCAGCAGCATCACCTGGAAGTTCTACTCTACCAAAGACGGGCGCGAGGTGGCATGGCAGACCACCGGACCGATCAACGTGGTTGAACCGCCCAAACCGAAGTACAAAGAAAACCCCGATTTGAAGAAAGACGAAATCAAACAGGTGGATTGGGAAGCGCAGGGTGCCGATGTCACCGTCACCCGCACGGTGAAGCGGGATGGAAACGTTCTTTTCCAGGACAGGTTCTATACGCATTACCAGCCGTGGCAGGCGATATACGAATACGGGCCCGGCACCGACATCCCCGATCAAAACAATAACAACGACGACGAGGACTGAACCCCGGCCGCTTCCCCGCAGCCAAGCGTGCTACAATTGCCCGTGATGGCTGCGCTGAGACTGTTTTTCACCAGAAAAATCAAGCCTTCTGCTTGGCAACTGTTGTTGTTCTGCGCGCTGGCGGGAGCGGCAGCCACGCTGTGGGGCTACACCTATGCGGACGGCAACCAGGTGGAGCAGCTCCCCCTGGTGCTGCGCGCGATGGATGCCAATTTTCTGACGCGCGATTTTTTCACCAACGCTTTTGACGCCAGCAGTCCGCGTTATCTTTTTGCGCAAATGGTGGCGCTGCTGGCGCGCCTGGCGCCGCTGGAAGCGGTTTATCTCGGGCTGACCCTGCTGGGCAACAGCCTGATCGCGCTGGTCACCGCGCTGACTGCCCGCGAGCTGTTCGACGGGGACGAGCTGAGCGGATATGCGGCGGCGGGCGCGGTGCTGGCAGCCAAAACCTTTTGGTTGGGTTATTCGAACAATCTCTACCGCAACGCGCTGGAGCCCAGCCTGTTGGCCATGCCGCTGCTCTTCGGCGCGCTGCTGGCGGCGCTGCGCAGGCGGGGGGCGTGGACAGGCGGGCTGTGCGCGCTGGCGGCGCTGCTGCACCCGCTGATGGGGCTGGAAACCGGCGCGCTGCTGCTGGGCATGCTGCTGGCCGAGACGCTGCTGGCGCTCCGATTCCCGCAGCGTTTTCATCGAACCACACCTGGCGGGTGGTTGGGCGGAGCGGGGCTGCTGGCGGCAGCCGGGTTGATTGTGCTGCTGCCGGGCCTCGGACAGGCGCGCATCCCTGACGCAGATTTCATCCAAATCCTGGCCCACCTGCGCCACCCGCACCACTACCTGCCTGGCACGTTTGACCTGTGGCAATACGGACAGGCGGCGCTGTTCCTGGGGGCGGCTGGCGCGGCCTGGTGGTTGGGCGCCGGGGAATGCCGGCGGCTGGCTGAGCGCACGCCGGCGCTGTTGATGCTGGGCGGGATGCTGGCATTGCTGTGCCTGGGCGGCTATCTTTTGGTTGAGATCATCCCCTCGCGTTTGTGGGTCACCGCCCAGACCTTCCGGCTGCTCTACCTGATCAAATGGCTGGGGCTGGTCTGGATGGCGGGCTGGATCGGGCGGCTGGCCGGCCGGTTGGGTTCCGGCGCGGGGGTGGTGCGGTGGATCACCTTGACCCTGTCGCTGGCCACCCCCGCCAGCATGGCAGTTGGCTTCGCCTACGAGCTGCTGGTTGAAATCAACCAGCGCCCGCGCTTCGGGCGCACGCTGGCAAACTTGCGGCGCTGGCGGGAGATTGGCCTGGCCGACCTGTCCGCGCTGGGGCTGACCGGCGGGGTGGTCTGGCTCTTCCAGCCGGAAGGGCGCACCCTCGGTCTGCTGGCGCTGTTCAGCCTGATGCTGGCGGCGCGCTTCCGGCTGAAAACGCTGGCGGGCGGGTTGCTGCAGGCGGCGCTAGCTGCAGGGCTGGTGCTGCTGCTGTTCAGCGCGCCACTTCCCGGCATGTCCAGACCGCTGATCAGCCTGGGTGATTTGAGCGGTGAGGAGAGCGACCTGGCGGCCTACATGCGCGCCAACACGCCCGCCGACGCGCTCTTCCTGGTCAACCCCAGCCACGGACTGCTGCGCATCACCGCCCGGCGCGCGCTGGTGGTGGACTTTATTGCCTTCCCGTTCAAGGAGACGTCCATGCTGGAATGGCGGCAGCGCGTGGTGGATGTGTACGGCGAGGCGCAGGCAGGCGGATTTGCCAGGGTGAAGCAGATGCGCGATCAGTACACCGCGCTGCAGGACGCGGACCTTTTGCGCCTGCAAGCCAAATACGGCTTTGAATACGCCGTGCTGTACCGCCACATGCCGAGCAGCTTTCCGACCCTGTTCGAGACCGAGAGCTATCAGATCGTCAGGATGCCGGACCCAGTCCAGGCTGCCCCTTGAGCGGCTCATCCTTCACAATCCGCCCGCGATTCCCTGTATAATCAAATCGAAATCAAACCAGGAGTAGAACATGCCTCTCGAAATCATCATCGGAGCCCAATGGGGCGACGAGGGCAAAGGCCGGGTGGTGGACCTGATGTCAGCCCGCGCCGATTTTGTGGCGCGCTACAACGGCGGCGACAACGCCGGGCACACCGTGACGGTGGGGGCGCAGACCTTCAAGCTGCACCTGATCCCCTCCGGGATCATCCATCCGCATGCGGTGGGGGTGATCGGCAACGGGGTGGTGGTCAATCCGCTCACCTTGAAAAACGAAATCGAGACGCTGCAGGCAGCCGGGATCGCGGTGCCGCCCGAAAGATTGCGCATCTCGCACGCCGCGCACCTCATCACCCCCGCGCACCGCGCGCTGGACCAGGCGCAGGAGAAGCAGCGCGGCAAGGAAAGCCTGGGCACCACCGGGCGCGGCATTGGCCCGGCCTACACTGATAAAACCGCGCGGCGCGGGCTGCGCATGCAGGACATGCTCGATCCACACGCCTTTGGGGAGAAAATTCTAGCCCACGTGCGCGAAGCCAACCACCAATTGGAAGCGCTCTACGGCGCGCCACCGCTGGATGCGGAGCAGGTCGCCGCCGAATACGGCGTCTACGCACGCGAATTCGCGGCATTCATCGAAGACACCGGCGCGCTGCTGTGGAATGCGCTGGGGGAGGGCAGGCGCGTGCTGGCCGAGGGAGCGCAGGGCACACTGCTGGATCTGGACCACGGCACCTATCCCTTCGTCACCAGCTCCAATCCGGTCGCGCCGGGGGCGCTGGTGGGGTTGGGGCTGGGTATTCTGGCGGTGGAGCGCGTGGTGGGCGTGACCAAAGCCTTTCAGACGCGGGTTGGCTCGGGACCTTTCCCCACCGAAGTGTTCGAAGCGCAGGCTGAACGGCTGCGCGGGACGGGCGCCAACCCGTGGGATGAGTTCGGCACCACCACCGGCCGCCCGCGCCGGGTGGGCTGGCTGGACGGCGTGCTGCTGCGCTACGCGGTGCGCGTCAACGGGCTGACCGAGCTGATCATCACCAAGATGGACATCCTCAGCGGGCTGGAAACGCTGCACATCTGCACCGGCTACCGCGCGGGCGCACAGCAATTCAGCGACCTGCCCGCCGGTCCGACTGAGCTGGGCAGATATGAGCCAATTTATGCCCGGCTGCCGGGCTGGAAGGCCGACCTGACCCATGCGCGCCGCTGGGCAGACCTGCCCGCCGAAGCCCGCCGCTACATCCAGCGCATCGAATCCATCGCCGGCGTGCCGGTCAGCATGATCTCGGTCGGTCCGGAACGCGAACAGGTCATCCGCGTTGGCAGCTAGGCTGCATTCTGCCAAGGGAGGGACGGCTTGGCTTCAGGGCGGGAAGATCGTCCGCCCATCCGCCCGCCGCGGCAGGCTGATGCTGCTGCTTATCTTGATGCCGATCTTTCTGTTTTCCGGCTGCAGCGGCTGGCTGCCCACGCCGGAAACCTTCCCCAGCCAGACACCCACGCCAACCCTGACCGTCACCCCCACCATCATCTGGTTCCCCGCCACCGACACGCCCACGCCGCTGCCCACGGTGGAGGTGCAACCCACGCCCGACCAGCGCCCCGCGCTGGACATGGTGCTGCTGAGCGATGATTTCAGCGACGCGGCCGGCTGGACCACGATGCGCAGCGAAGCGGGCAGCGCGGCCTTCGGCGTGAACGAACTGACCCTGGCGCTGTCGCAGCCGAAGGGGGTGATGTACAGCCTGCGGCGCGAAGCGCTGCCGGGGGATTTTTACCTGGAAATCACCGCCAGCCCGGCGCTGTGCCGCGGTGCAGACGAGTATGGGCTGCTGCTGCGGGCTGCCTCACAGTTGGACTGCTACCGCTTTTTGATCTCCTGCCAGGGGAATCTGCGCCTGGACCGCCTGACGAACGGGCGGGTGGCGCGGCTGGTGGACTGGATCCCCAGCGGTCAGGTGCCGCCGGGCTCGCCGCTGGTGCTGCGCCTGGGGGTATGGGCGGTGGGCAGGGAGCTGCGCTTTTTCATCGACGATTTTTACCAGTTCTCGGTGCGCGATCCGGTGTTCAGCGCCGGCACGCTGGGGGTTTTCGCCCGCTCCGCCGCCGACAATCCGCTGACGGTCAGCTTTTCCAACCTGATCGTGCGCGGCATTGACCTGCAGCGCGTGCCGCAAGCGTCGCCCACACCCACCGCAACCGCCAGCCCAACCCCCAAGAGATGATGGCGGCGAGCACGAATCCTTTTTTCAGGATGGTGTACAATTAATCAAGTCTATCAAGTTTGATCCAATTGCCAAGAAAAGAGGAAAGAATGAGCTATCACACCATTATCATTGTCGGCCGTCTCGGCCGCGACCCTGAAATGCGCTATACGCCCAGTGGGCAGGCCGTCACCAGCTTTTCGGTGGCGACTGACCGTTCATATACCAACCGAGAAGGGCAGCGGGTAAAGGAAACTATCTGGTTTAAAGTCTCTGTATGGGATAAACAGGCGGAGA
>CAZCBJ010000005.1:7233-49320 GCA_964496705.1 uncultured Anaerolineaceae bacterium
TTCAATACTTGAAAAAGGGTTCGCAAGTATTGGTGGAAGGGCGGCTCACTCCTGATTCTGCGACCGGCGGGCCGCGGATTTGGCAAACCAATGATGGACGGCAAGGTGCATCCTTTGAGATCAATGCCTCCACAGTCCGATTCTTGACGAGCCGAACTGAAGCGGGTGAGAGCGCTGAACCAGCCGAAGGCGACAGCGACTCGATCCCATTCTAAACAGGGCGCATGGACAATCCCCACCATCACCGAGCGCAGCCGCAAGGGCTGAATTTTGACATTGCCGAGGGCATGGAAGCGCTGTACAGCAACCTGGTGCGCATCAGCCACACCCCGGCCGAACTGGTCTTTGACTTTGCTGTGATGCTGCCGGGGCAGTCCTCCGCGCGGGTGGTTTCGCGGCTGGTCATGTCGCCGATGGGCGCCAAGCTGTTCCTGCGCGCGATGGCCGAAAACCTGGCGCGCTACGAAGCCAACTTTGGCGAGATCAGCCTGCCGCCGGACAGCTCGCTGGCCAGTGAGCTGTTCCGCTCACCGCGCCCGCCGGATTCTCCCCACGGCACCGAATGAGCACCCAGGTCATGGACAATTTACCCGAAATTGCCGAGCGCGTTCACCGCGAGTTTGAACAGCGCACCCAGGCCCGCGACCGGGCGCTGGCTCAGGCGCGCCAATTAACCCGCCACGCCGCCCACGCGGTGCGCGCCATCCACCGCAACGAGGTGGAGGCGGCGCTGACCGAGCTGGCCGAGGCACGCAAACTGGTGGAGGCGTTCAAGGCCGATCTGGCCCCCTACCCGGAGCTGTTCTTCTCCGGCTACACCCAGGATGCGATCAAGGAATACGCCGAAGCCAACATCACCTTTGCGTTGGTGTTGGAGCGCCCGCTGCCCACCCCGCAAGAGCTGGGGGTGGAAACCGCCACCTACCTGAACGGGCTGGCCGAGGTGCCGGGCGAGCTGCGCCGCCGCTGCCTGGACATCCTGCGCCAGGGTTATTCACAGGAGGCTGAACGCCTGCTGTCCTGCATGGATGAAATCTATGCGCTGTTGGTGACGCTGGATTACCCCGACGCGGTCACCAACGGGCTGCGCCGCCAGACCGACCTGGTGCGCGGCATTCTGGAGCGCACGCGCGGCGACCTGACCACCAGCCTGCGCGAGCAGCTACTGCAGGACTCACTGGAGAAAATGCTGGCGCGGCTGCAGGAAGATTGACATGCCGGTCATCAAGGCATCGGAGATCGGCACATTCATCTACTGCAGAAAAGCCTGGTGGTACCGCCGCCAGGGAATTGAGCCGGAAAACAAGGCTGAGCTGGCCGCGGGCAGCGACTTTCATCAGCGGCACGGGCAAACGGTGCTTTCAGCCGGCCTGATGCGGCTGGGCGCCTGGCTGGTGCTCGGCACGGCGGTGATCCTGTTCGCCATCCTGTTCACGCTGCAGGCGCTGCGTTGACGTACGCTTACGCGCTGATTGTCGTCCTGATCATCCTGGCGATCTATCTGCTCGTCAACGCCAACCGAAAGCAGCGCGATGTGGGGCTGCCGGCGGGGCGGGTGATCTACACCGATACGCGCGGCTGGGGTCGGGTGGAAAAGCCGCTCTACGATCCGCAGACCGGCTTGACTGGCAGACCGGATTACATCGTGCAGCAGGACGACCGCTGGATCCCGGTGGAGGTGAAAAGCACCTGGTCGCCGCCGGTGCCTTACGACAGCCACCTGTTCCAACTGGCGGCATACTGCCTGCTGGTGGAGCGGGTGTACGGCGTGCGCCCGCCTTACGGCATCCTGCGCTACCGCAACCGCACGTTGCAAATCGAATACACGCCGCAGTTGGAAGCCGACCTGCGCGAGATGATGGAAGAAATGCGCGCCCAGGAACGCAAGGGGGAACCGCAGCGGTCGCATCAGGATTCGGCACGCTGCGCGCGCTGCGGTTATCGGGAGCAGTGCAGTCAGAAGATATAAACCCGCCGAGGCATTGACGCGTTGGGGCATGCGTTGAGCCGCTGTCATCGGTCCGTGTTGATCTCCCTCAACAACCTGCAGACCGGCTATTTGGGCAATTTGTTGGGCAGAATCAGGTTTTCGACCAGCGGCAAGATGCGCGCGTTGAAGTTATAGGCGTTGACGACCTCAGGCGCCTGAATCTGCCGGCTGTCGCCGCTGGCGGCAGCCTTGATGTAGCGCAGCACCAGGTCGGCAGCCGGATACTGGCGGTCGTGAGCGTTAATGTAATAGCCGTCCGAATCTGACAGGGGGAAGGGCGGCGAGGAGCGCATCAGGAAGATCAGCACCGGCTCGTTCAGGTTGGCGCGCAGCACATCCAGCGTCTCGGACGCCTTCAGGGTGACCGGGCGCTCGTTGTCGAGCGAGCTGATCGTGCGGTTGGAATCATACTGGATGATCACCGGATGATCGAGGTCCACCCCCAACTGGCAGGGGACGAAGTAATGGTTGCCGGCGGCGTCGGTGAAACCAAACACCGCAACGCGCACCTTGTTTTTATAGCCCTTCATCTGAACGTCGGTGCTGCCGAGGTAAACAGCCTGGACGAAGAAGCCCCACGACATGCCCACATCGCGCGCGTCGGCGATGCCCAACGGATTGATCCCGCCGGAGGTGCGGAAGAGCTTTTCGTTGGAGATCATCACCTGGCCCTTTTCAAAGGCTTCCAGGTTTTGTTTGAGGCCGGAATCCACTACCGGCTGGCTGGTGGGGGTGGGCGAGGGTTTCTTGGCTGGTTTTTTGGTCGCTGCCGCTTTGGGGGTGGGCGAGGGTTTTTCGGCGGGCGCTTCCGGCTCCACCGCCGCCGCCGCAATCACACCTTCAGCCAGTACACCGGCGGGCAGTCCCAGGAACACGCCGCGCATGCCGGTTTCGGTCTGCAGGGCCGGCGAGTTTTCCAGGTGCAGCTCCAGGCTGGACGGGTTGATCATCACCGACCAATCGCCTTTGGCGTCCCACCACAGCACCGGCACCAGCAGCCAGGGGGAGCCGCTCACCGCCGCGTCTTTGAGCAGGGCGGGTTGTTCAGGCATGCGCACCTGCTGGTACAGGCTATTGAGCAGGTCCTGCTGGGCGGCGTGATAGCTCGACCAGTCCTCCCGGTTCACCTGGCGGGCAGCCACCCACTGGGCATGCGCCAGGTTGGCATCTGCCAGGATGTCAGCGGCTTTGGCGGCATCGCGCTCGAAGAAAGCCGCCGGGGTGGTGGTCTCGGCCACCAGGTACAATTCAAACACCGGCCCGGAGGGGTCAACAAAATACGTGTGTCGCTCGCTTTTGGTGGCGGTGATCACAAAGGCAGCCGCCAGGCCGTCCTTGAACTGAAAAGCGATGATCTGATCAATTTTTTCACCCGAAAGCAGCCCGCGCTGACCGTAAGTGGCTTTCTGGGTCAGGATGTTGATCTTCTTCTCCTTGGCTGTCTTGTTGAAGACCTGCTTGAAATAATCCGTCTGCTGTTTGGCGCCCTGACCCTTGCTTTCCAGGGAAGCGACCACCGGCAGCCCGTCGGGGGCAGCGTTCTGGGGCAGCATGAGCATCACATAGCGCTGAACGGGCGGCATGGCAGCCCAGTTGAGGGTGGGGGTTGGCTCGATGATCAGCGGGATGGTGGGAGTGACCGCCTGGCTAGTGGACGCGACGGGCAGATTACATCCCAGAGGAGAGAGCAGCAGAACAATCACCGCAGCCCAGCTCATGATTTTTGCCATCCGTGTATTGCTCATATGCCCGGCTCCACAATAAGGTTCGGGGGTGTGGTGGATGTCTCCACCCTGCATTGGATCAACATCAACGATTAAAAGTGTACTCTGCCCCCGGAGGGATGTCAACTTAAAAATCAGACAAAACGGCTATAATATGAAATATGCAGTCAAGCATGCCACCCCCTCAACGGATCGCCGTGATGTGGCATCCGAAAATTGACGAAGCCGCCAGCGAAGCGGAGGATGTGGCGCGCTGGCTGGAAGGTCGGCGGCTGGAGAGGGTGGCGCACGGCTCTCTGTATGACGAAAAACTGCGCATGCAGGTGCAAGCCCATCAGTTCGACCTGCTGATCGCGCTGGGTGGCGACGGCACCATGCTGCGCGCGGGCCACCTGTGCGCGCGCGCCGACCTGCCCCTGCTGGGGATCAACATGGGGCGCTTCGGCTTTTTGACCGAGGTGCAGCGCGACCGCTGGCGGACGATCATGCCAGAGCTGCTGGATGGACGCTTCTGGCTGGAAAAGCGCATGATGCTCAAGGCTGAACACATCCGTGAGGAACAATTCCTGGACAGCTACGAGGTGCTTAATGAGGTGGTGGTGTGTCGCGGGCAAATGGTGCGTCCCATCCGCCTGAGCACCAACGTGGACGGTTATCCGCTGACCAGCCTGGTGGCGGATGGGCTGATCGCTGCCACGCCGACCGGCTCCACCGCCTATGCGCTGGCAGCCAGCGGGCCGATCATGCCGCCAGAGCTGCGCAACATCTTGATTGTTCCGGTGGCGCCGCACCTGTCGATTGACCGCGCCATCATCCTGGCGGAGGGCAGCTCGGTGACCATCAGCCCCTACGCCGACAACCAGGCAGTGATGAGCGTGGATGGGCAGGCGCCGATCAGCGTGCTGGATGGAGACACCGTCCTGGTGGAAGCCAGCGAGAAAACTGCCAAGTTTATGCGCTTCCAGGAGCGCGGTTATTTTTATCGCAATATTACCCGTTACATGGAACAAAATCCCTCGATAGGTGGTGTTTGATGCCGGATTCGACCGACCCTGTTCTGCACTGTGTCAACCATCCTGACCGCGAAACTTACCTGCGCTGCAACCGCTGCGAACAGCCCATCTGCATCCAATGCGCGGTGCAGACCCCCACCGGCTACCGCTGTAAAAGCTGTGTGCGCGGTCAGCAGCGGGTATTTGACAACGCGCAGGGCCTGGATTACCTTCTAGCCTTTGTGATCAGCCTGGTGCTGTCTTTTTTGGGCAGCCTGCTGGCGCCGATCCTGGGCTTTTTCAGCGTGTTCATCGGCCCGGTGGCAGGGGGGATCACCGCTGAGGCGGTGCGCTGGGCGGTGCGCCGCCGGCGCGCCCAGAACCTATTCAGAACCGCAGCCGTGGCCGCCGCACTCGGCAGCCTGCCGGTGATCCTGCTGGGATTGCTGCCCCTGCTGGGCGGCAGCCTGAACATCGCCGTGCTGCTCGGACTGGTTTGGCGGGTGGTGTACGGGCTGCTGGTGACCACCACGCTGTACTACCGCCTGCGCGGCATTCAAATTCGATAACCCAATATGTTAACCGAACTGCGCATCGAAAACTTCGCCATCATCCAGCGCCTCGAACTGGAGCTGGGCAGCGGGCTGATCACCTTTACCGGGGAGACCGGCGCCGGCAAATCGATCATCTTGGACGCCATTGAAGCCCTGGTGGGTGGGCGCACCGATTTCAACCAGATTCGCAGCGGCGCGGAACGCGCCATCCTCGAAGCCTCTTTCCGCGTGCCGGAAAGCAGTCGGGCGACCATCCTGGAAATACTGGAACGCGAAGACCTGCTCGATGATCCCAATTACCTCACCCTGGGGCGTGAGCTGCGCCGCGAAGGGCGCAGCACCGCGCGGGTCAACGGGCGCGCGGTCAGCGTGGGATTGCTGCGCGAGCTGGGCGGCTTTCTGGTGGATATTCACGGGCAGTCGGAACACCTATCGCTGCTCAATGTGCGCCACCACCGCGTGCTGCTTGACCATTATGCCAGTCTGCAGGGCGTGTTAAACTCCTACCGGGAGAATTACCGGCTGCTGCTGGGCTTGCGGCGCGAGCTGGCAGATTTGCGGCGCAGCGAGCAGGACTCGGCGCGGCGCGCTGAGCTGTTGGCTTTTCAGGTAGAGGAAATTCAATCGGCTGCGCTGCACCCCGGCGAAGAGGAAACCTTGCGCCAGGAACGCGACCGGTTGGCCAATGCCGAAAGCCTGGCTTCGCTGGCGCAGCGGGCGCTGGCGCTGCTGGATGAAGAAAATCCCGAGACACCCACCCTCACCGACCAGATGGGACAGACTGCCCAGGCGCTGAGCAACCTCAGCCGAATTGACGCCAGCCAGGGCAAAATGCACGAGCAGGCCCTCGCGCTGGCTGAATCGTTGTCGGACCTGAGCCGCGACCTGCGCGCCTACCTGGAACGGGTGGAGTTCAACCCGCGGCGTCTGGAGCAAGCCGAAGAACGCCTCGGCTTGCTGCACACATTGAAACGCAAATACGGCGGCAGCCTCGACGCGGTGCTGGCGTATGCCGTCGAAGCGCAGCAAAAGCTGGAACAAATCACCCACGCCAGCGAACGCATCGCCGAGCTGGAAGCTGAAGAAAAGCTGCTGCTGGAAAAACTGGGCGAACAGGCGCGCGAATTGTCGCAATTGCGCCGCAAAGCCGCCCTGGGGATGAGCGCAGCCGTGGAAAGCGAACTGGCCGACCTGCAAATGAGCGGGGCTGGATTCCAGGTGGACCTGCGCAGCCTGCCCGATCCAAACGGACTGCGCGCCGGCGAGCAGACCGTGGCCTTCGACGAAAACGGCGTAGACCAGGTGGAGTTTCTGATTGCGCCCAATCCTGGCGAGGGTTATAAAGCGATGATCAAAATCGCCTCAGGCGGCGAGACCTCGCGCATCATGCTGGCATTGAAAAACGTGCTGGCGCGGGCGGATGCCATCCCGACCCTGATCTTCGACGAGATCGACCAGGGCATCGGCGGTCGGGTGGGCATGGTGGTGGGCGAAAAATTGTGGCATCTCGCCCGGCAGCATCAGGTGCTGTGCGTCACCCATCTGCCCCAACTGGCGGCTTTCGGCGACCAGCACCTGCGCGTGGGCAAGGAAGTGCTGGAAGGCCGCACCCTGACACAGGTGGAGGAACTGGCAGGCGCGCTGCGATTGGATGAACTGGCGCAGATGCTGGGCGGGGTGAGCGAGGCCAACCGCCAGGCAGCCCAGGAAACCCTCAACCTGGCCCGCCAGCGCACGGCTGAACTCACCGCGCCGCGTTGAGTGGATGATGGAAATACTGCGCATCTCCCTCCTCGGGCCGCCCTCCATCACCTGGCAAGACCAGGAGGTGCGCATCCTGCGCCGCCTGCAGCGCAGCCTGCTCTACTACCTTGCGCTGCATCCCAAAGGTTTCAACCGCGAAGTACTGGCGCTGGCCATCTGGCCAGATGCCATGGATAACCGCAAACATCTGCGTGAAGCGTTGAGCCGGCTGCGCGCCGACCTGCCGGCCGGCGAGTTCCTGCTGGCCGACCGCGCGCAGGTGCGGCTGAATATCTCGAAAATCTATGTGGATGCCATCGAATATCAGGAACTGGCGCAGCAAACCCGTTTGATTGCGCGCAACACCCCGCCGCACACCGCGCTTCCCGAAGCCATTTACCAGCAGATGAACAAAGCTGACGCGCTCTGGCGCGCGCCGCACTTCCTGGCTGGGGCCAACCTGGGCGACCAGGGCGAAATGGATGACTGGCTGATCAATTACGGCAAAACGCTCGAACTCACCCATCTCAACCAATTGGAACGGCTGGCGCGTCACCACATCGCCAGCGGAGACATGGAAGCCGCGTTACGCCGGTTGCGCAGCGCGCTGGAGATTGATGACCTGCACCCGGAATTGCACTACTCATATTTAACCCTTTTGATGAGCCTGGAACAGCGCAGAGAAGCGCTGGAACACTGTTCACGCCTGGAGCGCCTCAGCCGCCGCGGTGATTTCGAAATGCCCGAAGACCTGCTAAATCTGTGCGTCTCCCTTCACGAACAATCGTCCGTTGACTGTCAGAAATTTCACCCACTGTGGCCCACCTGGCTGACCACGCAGGTACCGTTCGTCGGGCGCAAAAACGAGCTGGAGCAACTGCGGCGGGCTTATCAGCGCGGAGGGATGGCCGTGGTCTTCGGTGAAAGCGGCGCAGGAAAAACCCGGTTGGTTTACCATCTTTACCATGATCTTTCACCCTCCCCGCGGCTGCTGCTGGCGCCGGCGCGTTCGATGGAGAGCAGCCTGCCCTTCCAGCCTTTGATCGATATGCTGCGGCATGCCATCCTGCCCGAGGAATGGCAGAAATTGAATCGCGTTTGGGTGGTGCAAATCCTGCGCCTGATGCCTGAGCTGGCCACCCAGCGGCAGGACGTGCAGAATGTGCCAGAAGACACCCCGAGCGAGGCCAGGAACTTGATCTTTGAGGCGATCCACCAGATACTGATCATCGCCGCCGAAAACAAGCGGCTGTTGTTGTTCCTGGACGACGCCCAATGGAGCGACGAAAACAGCCTGATGGCTTTGGCTTATCTCCTGAAACGCAATTTCTTCGAACAGAAAGGCCTGTTGATCCTGGCCGCGCGCAGCGAAGACCGCAACCCAGCCCTGGATGCGCTGACCAGCAACCCGCAGATCGCCAATATCGAAAAAATCAGCCTGCAGCCGTGGAGCCTGGCCGAGGTCAAGGAATTTATCCAACACACCGTTGGACAGGCACCTTCCGAAGAGGTTGTCCAGCGGATGGCGGAGGAGACCGGCAGCAACCCATTGTTTTTGCTGGAGACCCTGCGGGCGATGATGGAGTATTTTCCCAACCTCAACCTGCAAAACAATCTGAGGCACATCCCGCTGGCGCGCAATTTTCATCAGACAGTGCGCAGCCGGATCCAGAGCTTGCGCCAGCACACCCGGCAAGTGCTGACCGCCGCGGCTTTCCTCGACCGGCCGTTCGGTGTCGATTTGCTGGAAGCCGCCGCACAGCAGCCCGCAGAAGTGGTGGTTCAAGCCTTGGAGGAATTGGCCGCCGCTCATCTCATCCGCCCGATTGCCGGTGATGATGGGCAATTCACGTATGGGTTCATTCATGACAAGCTGCGCGAGATCGTCCTGCTGGAATTGAGCCAGGCGCGCCAACGCCTGCTGCATCAGCGGGTGGCGCGCGCGATGGAAAGCCAGCCGGATATAGGTGACGAATCCAGAGCCGCCATCATTGCCCAACACTATCACGCTGGCGGAGAATACCCGGCGGCGTTCGCCGCCTGGCTGCGCGCCGGGGAGGCGGCCTACCGGCGCTTTTCCTACAAACGGACGTGTGCCGCATTTCAGCAGGCGCAACAGATTCTGGAACGCAACGGCGCGTCCATCTCGGATGAGGGCGTGTACCAGTTGTATTCATCATGGGGCGAAGCCGCAGAGGATACCGGCGACTCGGACGTGCTGCATGCGTTGGGCCGCTCGCTGCAGCAGGTTGGCGAAGAGCGCCGCAATCCTCTGTTGGCCGGCGCAGCATTGGGGTACATCGGCTGCGCCCAGTTTATTCAAAATGATTTTGGTCAAGCCGGAGAAACGCTGCAACAGGCACTCATCTTCCTCGAACAGGCCAGTAATCCGCGCGAGTGGACCGCCGTCAACACCCGCATAGCGCTGGTACTGGCGCAGGGGAACCGGATTCCTGAGGCTATTCAGGTGCTTTCGCAGGCTATCGAACTCGGGCAGGGCGCCAGCGATGCGATCACCCTGCGCCGGCTGGCTAACGCCGAGTATCTGCTGGCGCTGCTGACCACCCTTGCGGTCAACCCCAAACAGGGGTATGAGCTCGCCCTGCGCGGGATACAGTCCTGTCAGAAAATTTTTTATACTTACGGCAGCCTGCGCATGCTGACCATCCAGGCCACAGGACTGGTATTTCAGGGAAGGTATGCTGAAGCGCTGGATATTGCCCAAAAAGCCCTGCGGACCGCCGAGGCCGCCCAACATGGACGGCTGACCGGTCAGGCGCTTCAACTGATGGGCTGGAGCTGTATGCAAATGGGGCGAATCGACGAAGCCTGGGAGCATATAAACGCTGCCAGGCGACAGGATCCCATGTATGCAGAGGTGGTAGTGGGCAGCCAGCACCTGCTCGGCAGGCTCTATCACAACCTGAGAGCTTATCCGCAAGCGATTGGAACATTCCGCCACAGCCTGGAGCAAGACCCGGCAAGCTCAGCCACGCTGAGCAACCTGTATCACCTGGGAGTATCACTGATCGTAGCCGGCAGCCGGGATGAAGGTGAAATCCTGGTGGAGCAGGCGCTGGAGCTTGCCGAAAGCGCCGGTCTGACCACCTTGCGCTTATATGGTCAGGTAGAAAAACTGATCGCCCTTGCAACCCATCTGCCGCTGGAAGCGCTGCTCGAACAGATCTGTAACCTGCAAGTTGAAGCCGCTGAACGCCAGATCACCGAAATTGAAACCGCCGTCGAGCTGCTGCTGGCGCAGGCTGCCCTGCGGCAGGAGCAGACCGGGCAGGCGTTTCAACGTGCGCAGGACGGGCTGGAAGCCGCGCTTCAGATGAGCAACCCCTGGCTGGCACTGCACGGCTGCCAGATTTTGGCAGCCGTCCACGGCAAGCAGAGCGCCGCCGGAGCGGCTGCCCGGGAGCGCGCAGCGCGTATCCTGGAAAAGATGCGCCTGCATGCCCGCAGCGCGGAAATACAGCCCCTCTTTGAGACATTTGCAGGCGCGGTTTTGGGCGAACTGGCTTGATTTTGGCAACCATGGCAACGTTTTTGCAACGTTTATGCATTAGACTAACGTTAGTCACATGCCATCCAGGCGCGGAACAAAAAGGGATACCGCGCAAGCCCGAACAGGCCGTTTGTGATAGGGGATGATCACAAGGGGCCTGTTTCTTTTAAGCCGCCTCAAGATGCACTACGGTGACGCCCTCGCCGCCCTCGCCGTCCTGACCGTTCTCCCAGCGTTTGACATGCGCATGGCTCTGCAGGGTTTCGCGAACCACCTGACGCAGGCGCCCGGTGCCTTTGCCGTGAATGATGCGCACAAAGGGCAGCCCGGCCAAGTAGGCTGACTCCAGGTAGCGGTCGAGTGCATCCAGCGCGTCCTCAGCCCGCTGACCGCGCAGGTCCAATTCCATACCCGGCGAAGGATAAAAGGGCGCATCCTTGACAGCCCTGGATTTCTTTTCAGTTTTCACCTTCGCCGCAGGCACGGGCGGGGGCGTTTCGGGCACTCCGCCGCGCTGGATATCCCCCAGACGCGCGCGCACGCGCAGCACGCCAATCTGTACCTCGGCATCCCCCTCGCCCAGCGCGGTCACCACGCCATCCATGTGCAGGGAGCGCACACGCACTTTTTCGCCCAGGCGCAGCACGCCGCTGACCGATTCCTGGCGCTGCTGGCGTTGCACCGGCGCTTCCACCGCCTCCTGCAGCGTTTCGACGCGCTCCTGGATTGGCTTGAGCACCTCCAGCGGCTGACGGGCGCGCAGCAGCGCGCGACGCAATTCCTCCACCTCGGCGCGCAGCTCGGCGGTTTCCTCCTCCGCCTGGCTGCGGGCTTCTTCCAATATTTTCAGGCGCTCGTCCTCAACCTTTTCCAGGCGGGCTGCCAGCTCGCCGCGCAGCTTCTCGGACTCAAACTTGGCCCGGTCAGCCGCGCCGCGCGCCTTGCGCGCCAGGTCGCGCTGGTGATGGATTTCATCCAGCATATTGTCAGCCTGCAGCGAATCGGGGTCAATCTCGGCGCGCGCCGATTCGATGATGTCTTTGGGCAGCCCCAACCGCTCGGCGATCAACAGCGCATTCGAGCGCCCCGGCAGACCGATGGTCAGGTGGTATGTGGGGCGCAGCGACTTGACGTCAAACTCCATGCTGGCATTCACCACCCCGGTTGTGGCGTGGGCGTAGGTTTTCAGTTCCGGGTAGTGGGTGGCCACCAGACAGGTGATGCGCCGGTTGAGCAAATGCTCCAGCAGCGCGCGGGCCAGAACCGCCCCCTCCTGCGGGTCGGTGCCGGCGCCCAGCTCGTCCAGCAGCACCAGCGCGGTCGAATCGGCGCTGCCCAGGATGCGGATGATGTTGGAAATGTGCCCGGAAAAGGTGGACAGCGATTGCTCGATGGACTGCTCATCGCCGATGTCAGCGTACACGTTGCTGAACAGGCTGAGCGTCGAACCGGATTGGGCGGGGATGTGCAGACCGGACTGTGCCATCATCACCATCAACCCGACGGTCTTCAATGTGACGGTCTTGCCGCCGGTGTTGGGTCCGGTGATGACCAGCGCAAAGGTTTGCTCGTCCAGGTCCACGTCAATCGGCACCACACGCTGCGGGTCAAGCAATGGGTGGCGGGCATGGTACAGCTTGACGGTGCTGCCGGGATGACCAGCCTGCTTGCGGAAGGGCACCAACAGCGGCTCGGCGGCGTGCAGGTCGTCGGCGTACTTGGCGCACATAAAGGCGAAATCCAGCTGAGCCAGCGAGGCGACCAGCGCCTCGATCTGCCCGGCGTGGATCCCGATCTGAGCCGAAAGCTCGGCCAGAATGCGCCGCTCTTCATCCCGTTCGGCCAGTTGCATCTCGTGCCAGCGGTTGTTCAGCTCAACGATCACCAGCGGCTCCACAAAGACGGTGGCGCCCGAAGCGGATTGGTCGTGCACAATCGAGCGCATCTGACCTTTGTACTCAGAGCGCAGCGGCAGCACGTAGCGCCCGTTGCGCTGGGTGATGATGGCTTCCTGCAGCATGGGCGCATTCTTGGGATCGTTCACCATGCGCTCGAGGCGGCTCATCAACCGCTCGTGGGCGATGCGCAGCTCGCGGCGGATGACCGCCAGGCGGTCGGAGGCGCTGTCCATGATTTCGCCCCGTTCGGAGATGGCGCGGGTGATGCCGTCCACGATTCCGCCGGGCGGAGTCAGGTTGGCGGCAATCAGCGCCAGGTTGGGGTAAGACAAAGTCAGTTTCTCGAAGGTGCGCGCCAGGCTGCGGGCCGAGATGAGCGTGTTCTTGACATCGTTCAGCTCCTGCGGCTGCAGAACGCCGCCGCGGCGGGCCAGGTCCGCCAGGGCGCGGATGTCGCTGACGCCGCCGACGCTGATCGTGTCATTGATGCTCAGCAGGCGGCGGGCCTCGCTGGTGAGCGCCAGGCGGCGCGTAACCTCATCGAAATCGTCGGTCGGGCGCAGGGCGCGCGCCAGCTCAGCCGAAGCGCTGAAAGCCGCGTAGCGCGCCAGGCGCTCCAGCAGCTTGGGAAATTCAAGGGTTAAGAGGGTTTTTTCGTCCACAACCTGTTGAGTCTACCATAATTAATCGGGTATAATCATTGTGAAAATTCAAACGATCCTTCGGGGCAGGGTGAAATTCCCGGCCGGTGGTGAAACCCCACGAGCGCGCAAGCGCACGAACCGGTGCAATTCCGGTGGCGACGGTACAGTCCGGATGAAAGAAGGATCCAGGCATTCTCAAGATGGCTGCCTGATCGCTGCGCCCCGAGGGATGAACACCGCGGGGTTTTTGTTGCGCAAACCATCCTTATCCATCCCATTATCCAAACTTCGCCGGCTGCCGCCGTCCTGGACGCTGCTCCCCTCGCTGCTGGCTGCGCTGATCCTTTGGCTGGCGGCGGCGCGCCTGGCAGATCTGCCGAGCTTCATCCTGCCCTCGCCCGGGCAGGTGGCGGCGCGCTTCGCCCAGGCGCTGAGCGACGGCACACTGCTGCGCCACACCTCGGCGACACTGATTGAGGTGCTTGCCGGGCTGGCAGCCGGCGCGCTGCTGGCGGTCCTGCTGGGCTACCTGCTGGCGCGCTCGCCGCTGCTGGAGCGGCTGCTGGCGCCCTACCTGGTGGCCAGCCAGGCCATCCCGGTGGTGGCCATCGCCCCGCTGCTGGTGATCTGGTTCGGTCCGGGCATTTTCTCCAAGATACTGATCTGCGCGCTGATCGTGTTCTTCCCGGTGCTGGTCAACACGGTGGTGGGGCTGCGGGCGGTGCCGGAGAACCTGCGCGATCTGATGCGCTCGCTGCGCGCCACGCGCGCCCAGACGCTGCGCTATCTGGAAATCCCGGCTGCCCTGCCCGTGCTGCTGGGCGGGCTGCGCATCGGGGCGACGCTGTCGGTGATCGGCGCGGTGGTGGGCGAGTTCGTCGGCGCGGACCGCGGACTGGGCTTCCTGATCAACGTGGGACGCGGCCAGTACGACACCGCGCTGGTCTTCGCCGCCATCTTCACCCTGGTGACGATGGCCCTGGCACTGTACGGCTGCGTGGTGCTGTTGGAGCGCAGGCTGCTGGCCTGGCAGCGCAGAGGAGACGAAATCCAATAGACTTGCCCCTTCCACATCGGAAGTGGGTGGCTGAAAAAGAAAATTCTATCGACAGGTGAACCAAATGAAAAAATATGCAATATTCCTCCTGATCCTTTTGACCGCCTGCGCGGTTCCCCCCTCCCCCCGCACGACGGCCACCGCCGGCTTGACGCCGGTGCGCGTGCCGGTTGGCTATATTCCCAACGTGCAATTTGCACCGTTCTATGTGGGCATGGAGAAGGGTTATTTCCGGGACGCCGGGCTGGACGTGAGCCTGGACTACAGCATGGAGAATGACAACGTGGCCTTGTTGGGCGCCGGGCAGTTGTCCTTCGCGGTGGTCTCCGGCGAGCAGGTGCTGCTCGGTCGAGCCCAGGGCTTGCCGGTGGTGTACGTAGCCGCCTGGTACGGGCAGTTCCCGGTGGGGGTGACCGCGCTGGCGGAGAGCGGCATCCTATCGCCGGCTGATTTGAAGGGCAAGACCATCGGCCTGCCGGGCACCTTCGGCGCCAGCTATATCGGTTTCCGTGCGCTGCTGGACGCGGCCGGGCTGGAAGAGAAGGATGTGAGACTCGATTCCATCGGCTTCACCCAGGTGGAGGCGCTGGCCACGCGCAAGGACCAGGCGGTGGTGGTGTACGTAGCCAACGAGCCCGTGCAGCTCAAGGCGCGCGGCTACGAGGTGACCACGCTGTGGGTCTCCGATCATGTTGAACTGGTGGCCAATGGGCTGGTCACCAACGAAAAGACGCTGCGTGAAAATCCCGAGTTGGTGCGGCGCATGGTGGGCGCGATGCTGCAGAGCATCCAGTACACCGCCGCTCATCCGGATGAGGCGTACGAAATCAGCAAGAAGTACGTCGAAAACCTGGCTCAGGCGGATCAGGCAGTGCAGAAGGCCGTGCTGGCCGCTTCCATCCAACTCTGGCAGCTTGACCCACCCGGATTCTCGGATGCGCAGGCCTGGGAGAACATGCAAAACATCCTGCTGAAGATGGGGCTGCTCAAACAACCCCTCGATCTGAAAGCCGCATATCGCAACGACCTGCTGCCTTCAGCCAAAACGCCCTGATGAGCCACGTTGTCGAGATTCAGGATCTGGGCATCACCTACCCTGACCGCAATGGCGGGCTGGAAGCGCTGCGCCGGGTGTCCTTTTCGGTCGCGCGGCAGGAATTCGTTTGCGTGCTGGGACCGTCCGGCAGCGGGAAAAGCTCGCTGCTCAAGGCGCTGGCCGGGCTGATCGCGCCCAACCGCGGCGAAATCCGCTTCCCCACCGCGCAGCGCCCGTGCATTGCGCTGGTATTTCAACAGGCCAACCTGATGCCCTGGCGCACGGCGTTGGAAAACATCACCCTGCCGTTGGAATTGCAGGGCGCGGAGCGCGAAAGCGCGCACAGGCAGGCGCGCGAATGGATGGCGCTGACCGGGCTGGCCGGCTTTGAAGACGCCTGGCCGGGCGATCTGTCGGGCGGGATGGCGCAGCGGGTGGCCATCGCTCGCGCGCTGATCCAGAACCCCGACCTGCTGCTGCTGGATGAACCCTTCGGCTCGCTGGACGCGCTGACCCGCGAACGCATGGCCGACGAGCTGCTCGGCCTGTGGCAGCAGCGGCGCACCACCGTGCTGATGGTGACCCACTCCATTTCCGAGGCGCTGCTGCTCTCCGACCGCGTGCTGGTGTTCACCCCGCGCCCGGGGCAAGTTTGCCTGGACATGACCGTAGAGCTGCCGCGTCCGCGCAGCCAGGATATGCGCTACACGCCCGAATTTGGCGACATGGCGCGCAAGCTGCGCAGGGCTATTCACTAAAAAAGAAACATTTCTCGTTCGAAGGGCCAGGCGAGCAGCAGCCCATCCAGCACAAGCTGCGGGGTGACATTCGCCTCCAGTTGGGCTTGCGCCGCAGCAGCCGCGCGATTCAGGCTGCGCGCGCCGTCCAGGCCCACCCGCTGCGCCAGTCGTTGAATATCGCCGGCGCGGTCGAGGTTGGTCTGGGGTGAATTCGCCCCGCTGGCTGCCAGGAGCACATCCCGCCACAAACTGCCCCAGATGGGGAAGGCCTCGTGCAGAATCTGGCGCCGTTCGGCTGTCGGCTGGTTGCGCCTGCCCACCAATCCTTCGCTGTAGCGCAGACGCTCGCGGCGATTTCTCATCAGCAGATCCATTAATTCGCCGATCCAGCGCTCGTGCAGCGCCAGCAGTTTATCGTCCGCCAGCAGGCGGCGGGCGTACCCCGGCCGCCCATTGGACAGGTGCGCCACGCGCGTTGCCTGCTCCACCGGACAAGCGAAACGCGCGGTCAGTTCGCCCGCCAGTCGCTCCACCGGCATCGGGCGCAGGCGCAGCACCTCGCAGCGCGAAGCGATGGTGGGCAGCACGTCTTCAGCCGACTCGACGGTCAGCAGCAAGATTGCGCGCGGCGGCGCCTCCTCCAGCGTCTTGAGCAGCGCGTTCTGCGCGCTGGCGCTGGCGCGGGCGAAGTCGAGCAGCAGGGCCACGCGGTAGCGCGCCTGCAGCGGCGCCAGCGACAGGCTGTGCTGCAAAGCGCGCACCTGGTCGATGAGGATTTCGGTCTTGTCGGGCAGCAGGGAGACCACGCTCAGGTCAGCCTGCTGCATGCGCTCGATCTGGCGGCAGAGGATGCAGGCGCCGCACATTTCCCCGGGCGCTGGCGGCTGGAGGCAGTTCAGCGCCTGAGCCAGGCGCAGCGCCAGGCTGCGCCGCCCCACCCCCGCCGGACCGCTGAACAGGTAAGCCTGGCGCACCGCGCCGCGCGCGATGTGCTGCTGAAGCATGTGCGCCGCCCATTCGTGACCGAGGATGTCCCATTGCATGCCTGAGATTGTAGCACAAATCTCCCCCGGGTCTTATGGTACAATCACCGCGCGATGGCCCCGACTTTCTCGCTTGACGAATTGAATCCTCAGCAGCGCCAGGCCGTCACCGCGCCGGACGGGCCGGTGCTGGTGCTGGCCGGTCCAGGCTCGGGCAAGACGCGCGTGCTGACCCACCGCATCGCTTACCTGATCGGTCAGGCCGGCGTTCACCCGGGCAGCATCCTGGCGGTGACGTTCACCAACAAGGCCGCACGGGAGATGGAAGCGCGCATTGCCAAATTGCTCAACGGGCAGCCGGGAAACCTGTGGCTGGGCACCTTCCACGCCACCTGCGCGCGCCTGCTGCGCATCGAATCAAAATATCTGCCGTTCACCAACAGCTTTGTCATTTTCGATGAAGACGACCAGGAAGGACTGGTCAAACGCGCGCTGAAAGACCTCAACCTGGACGAAAAGCATTACCGCCCCGGCCCAACCCGCTCAGCCATCTCGGCGGCCAAGAACAACCTGATCCTGCCGGAAGAGTACGAGGTGCGCAATTACAAAGACGAGGTGCTTCAGCGCATCTATAAACGCTACCAGGAGCTGCTGCTGGCCTGCAGTGCGGTGGATTTCGACGATCTGCTGCTGTGGGCGGTGCGGCTGCTGCAGGAAAATCCCGACGTGCAGGACAAATATGCGCGGCGCTTCGAGCAGGTGTTGGTGGACGAATTCCAGGACACCAACCTGGCGCAGTACAATCTGCTGCACCTCCTCGCCAGCCGCCACCGCAACCTGTTCGTGGTCGGTGATGAGGACCAGTCCATTTACCGCTGGCGCGGCGCCGATTACCGCAACGTGCTGCGCTTTGAGGAAGACTACCCGGACTGCCGCAAAATTCTTTTGGAGCAGAACTACCGCTCCACCCAGGTGATCCTCAACGCGGCGCGGGCTGTGATCGACCGCAACCCCTACCGCACGCCCAAGCATCTGTTCACCGACCGCGGCGAGGGGGCGCGCATCCTTCTGCACGAGGCTGAAGACGACCGCGCCGAGGCCAGCTACGTGATCAACACGATCAGCCTGCTGCTCAACGGAAAAAAGGGCGCCGGCGGCGAGATCGCGGTGATGTACCGCACCAACGCCCAGTCGCGCCTGCTGGAAGAGGCCTTCCTGCACGCCGGACTGCCCTACCGGCTGGTCGGCGCGCAACGCTTCTACGGGCGGCGCGAGGTCAAGGACCTCATCGCCTACCTGCGCCTGGTGCAAAACCCGGCCGACGAGGTCAGCCTGACGCGGGTGATCAACGTGCCGCCGCGCGGCATCGGCGACAAGACGCTGCTCAGCCTGCTGACGGCTGCGCGCCAGGCGGGGATCAGCCCGGGCGCTGTGCTGATCGACCTGGGCGCGCGCGGGCCGGATTCGCCGCATGCGGCCGCCTTCGCCATGCGCAGCGCGGCAGCGCTGGCTGAGTTTGGGATCAAATTGCAAACCTGGCGGGCGCTCAGCGCTGACCTGCCGCTGCCGGCCCTGTTCGACCGCGTTGTCGCCGACATCAGCTACCAGGAATACATCCAGGACGAGAGCGAAGAGGGCCTGGACCGCTGGGAGAATGTCCAGGAATTGCGCCGGTTGGCCTACGAATATGCCGAGCGCGGATTGGCGCCCTTCCTCGAAAACCTGGCGCTGGTATCCGACCAGGATACGCTGCCGGAACGAGCCGACGCGCCCACCCTGTTGACCCTGCACGCGGCTAAAGGGCTGGAATTCGGCACGGTGTTCATCACCGGGCTGGACGAGGGACTGCTGCCCCACAACCGGGCGCGCGGCGAGCCGGAAGAAATGGCCGAAGAGCGGCGCCTGTTCTACGTGGGCATCACCCGCACCAAGAACCGCCTGTACCTGGTGCGCGCCGAACGGCGCAGCAATTTTGGCTCCTACGAGGACAGCCTGCCCTCGCAATTTCTCAGCGACATCCCCGACAGCCTGCTGGAGTACAGCGCCTCGGGCTATTCTACACGGCGCAGATCCAGCTCACGATGGGAAACCTTCACGGACCGCCAGGATGACGCATGGGACAAACGCAGTGCGGGCAGCAGCGGGCGCTGGGACAGCCGCAGCCGCCTGGCGCCGGAACCGCCGCCGGCGGATGCCCTTGCGCCGCGCGTCGTCGAGCCGCGCTTCCGCCCCTCCATGCGCGTGCGCCACACGCTGTGGGGGGATGGGATGGTGCTGAAGAGCGCGGTGCGCGACGGCGAAGAAGAGGTGGACGTATTCTTCGAGAGCGTGGGCTTGAAGCGCCTGCTGGCCTCGCTGGCCAACCTGGAAATCCTGGGGTAGGCTCAGTCACCCGGGGGAACTTTGCGATTCTGTAAAGCTGGCTTGCAGGATTATTATCACCAGGCACGCAACCTGCATGCTATACTGAAATCAGAATAATTTTCTACACTCATGGGTTATGACCAGGCTTAATCTTGTTCTGCGGTTCGCCATAGCTTTTAGCCTCTTCACCCTGTCGCTGTTCGCAGCCGTCGGAGGAATTTTTTACCTGCAAGGACGGATGAACATCGCAAAGGGCATGATGCTCTCGCTCTCGCCCCATCAAATGTGGTTGGATGCCTTCATGATCCTGGGGTTTATGGTGCTGGGGGGGATGGCGCTGATGATCTGGATGAAAAAGATCGTGGTCAACCCCACCAACCGCCTGAAAGAGGGCGCCAAACGCCTGCAGCAAGGCGACCTGAACGCGCGCCTGAGTGAGCCATCCGTGTTGGAGCTGCGCGAGGTGGCGCAGGGTTTCAATGAAATGGCCACCTCGTTGCAGGAGAAGGACGCACTGCTGAAAGCCTATGCGCTGGAGCTGGAGCAGAAAGTGATGGAACGCGCTGAAGCCCAGATGGCTTCGGAAGCCGAGCTGCGGGCGGTGCTGGCGGCGATGACGGATGTCATCATCGTGCTGGACGATCAGGCCAACATTCTGCGCGTGGTGCCCACCAACCCAAAGGAGCTGGACGTTGAACTGAGCAGCCGCGTGGGGCACAACCTGTCCGAATTTATTCCCGCGGAGCGGTTCGGCATCTACCTCACGCGCATCCAACAGGCGCTGACCAGCCGCCAACCCGTGCATTTTGAGTATGCCATGCCCGGACTGCAAGGGGTGGCCTGGTTCGCGGCGACCATTTCGCCCCTGCGCGGCCATCAGGTGCTGTGGGTGGCGCGCGACATCACCGCGCACAAGCTGATCGAATCCGAGCGGCAGCAGGCGACTCAAAAGCTGGAACAATTGGTCGAAGAGCGCACAGAGCAACTCGCCACGAGCAACAGAGCGCTGGAGGAGGAAATCCAGGAGCGGCGCATTGTTGAAGATGATTTGCGCCGCACCGAAACGCGCTACCGCATGCTGGTCGAACAGATCCCAGCGGTGACCTACATCGCTTCCATCGAATCGGATGAAAGCCTGTATTACAGCCCGCAGATCCAGGAGATGAGCGGTTACCCATCGGAAGCCTGGGTGATTTCCGGCGACCTGTGGCAGAACAGCCTGCATCCCGAAGACCGCGAGCGCGTGCTGACCGAGGTGAACCTGAGCCGGCAGACGGGGGTAGACTTTCGCACAGAATACCGCCTGATCCGCCGCGACGGACAGGTGATCTGGGTGCAGGATACTGCCAGTGTTATTTCCGATGAAGAAGGACGCCCGCTGTATTTACAGGGTCTCCAATTCGATATCACCGAACGAAAGAAAAATGAGGAGCGTACCCGGCAGGATGCAGATCGCGCCGAATTGCTGGCGAGCATTTCGCGAGAGCTGGCCGATATTTATATGGACTATCTCCCCGCCTTGAACGCAGCGGTGAATGCGTTGATTGGCTTGGTGGGAGATGTGGGCACGCTCTGGCTGCTGAGCGAAGACGGAACGACTCTGAGGCCGTATGCCTGCCACACCCGCAACAACCAGGATGAAGAAGCCTGGCAGGATCGGGTATTGAGCAGCGGACACCAGTCAGAACCGTGTTGTCATTCCGCGCAGGTGATGGAAAGTGGTCAACCGTTGATGTTGGAAAGCGAAGATGGGGCGCCCATCCCCAGCGCGGATGCCCCCTGGTTGGGATATTCCCAGGTTTACAGCCTGATGTGCGTCCCGCTGCGCGCCCAGGGGCGGATGATGGGCACACTGGAACTGATGAGACTGCAGCCTGAAGCGGCGTACGGCGAGGCTGATCTGGCTTTTGTCCAGAATATCGCCGACCGGATTGCGCTGGCGGTGGTCAATTCGCAATTGTTTAACGAGAATGTGCGCCGCAAGCACGAGCTGGAAATCCGTGTGGACGAACGAACCGCCGAGCTGCGCGAGGTCAATTTCAGGCTGCAGGAAGAGCTGGAAGAACACACCCGCACGGAAAATGAGTTGTATCAGTCGCGGCAAATGTTACAGGCGGTGCTGGACCACATCCCGCAGCGGATTTTTTGGAAAGACAGCCAGTGCCGCTACCTGGGCTGCAACCTGCAGTTCGCCCACGACGCCAGGGCGCAGCATCCTGCGGAAATTATCGGCAAAACGGACTTCGAGCTGGCCTGGCGGGATTTGGCGGAACATTTCCTTGCCGATGACCGCGAGGTGATCGAAAGCAACCGCGCCAAGTTAAATCATGAGGAATATCAGATCCTGCCTGATGGCACCCGGCGCTGGCTGCGCGCCAACAAGCTGCCCTTGCGCGACCGGGATGGCAACGTGATCGGCGTCCTGGGCGTCTACGAAGATGTCACCGCGATCAAGCAAGCCGAAACCGAACTGAAGATTAAAGACCACGCGCTCCGTTCGGCGATCAACGGCTTTCTGATCGCTGACCTTAACGGACAGGTGAGTTATGTCAACCCATCCTTCCTCGAGCTCACCCGCTACGAGAGCGAAGCCGAAGTGATCGGGCGCCATGTGGTCGGTTTTTTTGCCGAAGAGGAAGAAGCGCGCGGCTTGCTGGCAACCCTGCGCCGCTATGCCAACTGGCGCGGCGAGCTGGAGGTGCTGCGCAAAGATGGGAGCACTTTTTCTGCCGAGCTGTTTTTCAACACCGTCCTGGACGAGGACGACCAGCCGATCTACCTTTCAGGTTCGTTGATCGACATCACCGAGCGCAAGGAAGCCGAAGCCCTGGTGATCAAGCAAACCCGCGAGCTGGCGCGCTCCAACGCGGAGCTGGAGCAGTTCGCCTATGTAGCTTCGCATGACCTGCAAGAGCCGCTGCGCATGGTGGCCAGCTACACGCAGTTGCTGGCGCGCCGCTATCAGGGAATGCTGGGCGAGGACGCCGACGAGTTCATCGCCTTTGCGGTGGACGGCGCCACGCGCATGCAGCGCCTGATCAACGATCTGCTCACCTATTCACGGGTGACCACCAAAGCCAAGCCCTTTGAGAACACCAACCTGAACGATGTGCTCTGGCAGGTGATGGCCAACCTGCAGGTGGCGATTGACGAAAGCGCAGCCACCATCACCAGCGACCCGCTGCCTGAGATCATGGCGGACGGCCTGCAAATGGCGCAATTGTTTCAGAACCTGATCGGCAACGCCATTAAATTCCACAGCCAGGAGCCGCCCAAAGTGCACATCTCAGCCGAGCAGCAGGATGGGACTTGGCTGTTCTCGGTGAAGGACAACGGCATCGGCATTGACCCGCAATTCGCCGAGCGCATCTTCGTTATCTTCCAGCGATTACACGACCGAAATGAATACCCGGGCACGGGCATTGGACTGGCAATTTGCAGAAAAATTATTGAGCGCCACGGTGGTAGAATCTGGGTGACATCTGAATCCGGGCAAGGCTCGACTTTCTTCTTCACCATACCTGTTCATCCATTTCAAGGGGAGACTGTATGACCAAGGAACTGTCTATGGGCACCATCGCACAAATCCTGCTGATCGAAGACAATCCTGGCGACGTTCGCCTGACCATCGAAGTCTTTCGCGAAAGCCGCCTGTTGAATCAGATACACATTGCCAAAGATGGGATGGAGGCAATGAGCTTTTTGCGCCGCGAGGGCAATTTCAGCCAGGTGCCCCGTCCCGACCTGATTCTTTTGGACCTCAACCTGCCCAAAAAAGACGGACGCGAAGTATTAGCGGAAATCAAAGAAGATGCCTCCCTGCGCTGCATCCCGGTGGTCATCCTGACCACATCCGAAGCTGAACAGGACATCCTGCGCAGTTATAACCTGCACGCCAACTGCTACATCACCAAGCCGGTTGACCTGGAGAAATTCATCACCGTGGTCCGTTCCATCCAGGATTTCTGGTTAAGCCTCGTCAAATTGCCCCCCTGTGAGCCATGAAGAAAAATCCCCTTCACATCCTTCTGATCGAAGACAATATCGGTGACACCCGTCTCATCCAGTTCATGCTTGCGGAGGCTCAGCGGGATGAATTTGCACTGGCAGTGGTCAACCGCTTATCGGCTGGCATTGACCTGCTGCACCGGCAGAAATTTGACTGCGTTCTGCTGGATTTGACCCTGCCGGATGGCTATGGATTGACAACCTTTCAACGCCTGAATGCCCAGGCGCCGCGCATTCCGATAGTGGTTTTCAGCGGCCTGGATGACGAAAACCTGGCAGTGCAGGCGGTGACCAACGGCGCGCAGGATTACCTGGTCAAAGGCCAGGTGGATGCCAATCTGCTTGTGCGCTCCATTTACTACGCCGTTCAGCGCAAGCAGGCTGAACTGGCCCTGCAGCAAGCCAACGAAGAGCTGGCCGGATGGGTCAATGAACTGGAACGGCGCAACCTTCAGGTGACCCAGTTGAATCAAATGGGCGAAGCGCTGCAGCGCTGCACTTCATTCGAACAGGCCACCCAGACATTGCATCAACATCTGCCCCGCATGTTCATCACCTACAGCGGCATGCTGGCGGTAAACCCCAGCAGTAAAGCGCCGCTGCAGGTCACCGCCCAATGGGGACCTCAACCCTCTCAGATTCGGGAGGACAGATGCCTGCGCAACTGCCCGTGCATCAAAAACCGCAAACCGAACTGGAAAGGCGGCGGCGATCCAGCCTGTCCCTGCTCGGAGGACGAAACTGTGATTGACGCTTATTGCATCCCGCTGCTCAGTCAAAATGATGTGCTGGGCATGCTGACCCTGGTCGCTGACCATGAAACCCCGCCCGCCTTGCTGGAACGCAACCGCCTATCAGAAACCATCCGGCGTATGGCCGTGACCACCGCGGATACCACCGCGCTGGCGCTGGCCAATCTGCGATTGCGCGATGAGCTGCGCTATCAGGCAATCCACGACCCGCTGACCAATCTGTTCAACCGCAGATACATGGAGGAAACGCTGGAGCGTGAAATCCGCCAGTCGCAGCGCGACAACAGCTCGATCGGCGTGATCATGATGGACATCGACCGCTTCAAACACTTCAACGATTTATACAAGCACGCCGGAGGCGATGCGTTGCTGCGCGCGCTGGGGCGAATGCTGGTCAACCGCACGCGAGGCGGGGATATCGCTTGCCGCTATGGGGGCGAGGAATTTGTGCTGATCTTTCCCGGCGCGAGCCTGGAAGATACCCGCCGTCGCGCCGAAACCATCCGCCAGCAGGCTGCCGACTTGGAAATCACCCTCAACGGGCGCCCGCTGGGGCGCATCACCCTGTCCGTTGGAGTTGTCGCTTTTCCGCAATACGGCTCAAGCTCCGATGAGCTGCTGCAACGGGCAGATGCTGCGTTGTACCGGGCAAAGGAAGCCGGCCGGAATTGTGTGGTGGTGGGCACGCTTCCCGAGGGCTCTGCTTCCTAAAGAAGCTCTCCATCCGGCAGCGTAAAATAGAAGTGAGATCCTTGACCTGGCTGGCTTTCCACCCAGATTCTGCCGCCGTGCAGCTCCACCAACCGGCGGCTGATGGCCAATCCCAGACCCACCCCTATCTCTGATGAATTTTCAACCCCTGGCGCCTGGCGGAACTCCTCAAAAATAAATTCTTGATCCTCCGGGCGGATGCCGATGCCGTCGTCCGCCACGCAAAAACGCATCTCCCCGCCCGGCAAGGCGCTAGCCGATACATGGATGTTTCCTCCCGGCGGGGTGAATTTATGGGCGTTGCTGAGCAGATTGATCAACACCTGCTTGACCCGCAGACGGTCAGCCGACAGGCTGAGCGATGGAACGACCGTCTCGAAGGTCAAGGTCTGCGACTTTGCGGCCGTGATGGGCAGGAAAATATTGTGCAACGCGACAAACAGGGCCGAAACCGAGAAGCGCTCCATGTTCAGGTCCATCTGTTGCGTCGAAATTTTTACAAAATCCAGCAGGTCATTGATCAACGCCAGCAAGAACTGGGCGCTGTTCCAGATATTATCCAGCGATTCGGCCTGCTGCGGATTCACCTCTCCCAGCAATCCGTCCATCAACACTTCGGTGAAACCTATGATCGAATTGAGCGGTGTGCGCAATTCATGGCTGACGCTGGCCAGGAACCGACTTTTCAGGCGGTCGAGCTCCTGCAGGCGGATATTGGCCTGTTCCAGTATGACCGCATGCTCGCGCAGCGCAGTGATGTCATGGGTGAACACCGCCACCCCCACCGGCTCATTGTTATCGTCGCGGATGGGATAAAAATAATGCTCAACGATGCGGTTGTCAGATTCCTGGTCGGTTGTGATGATCAGCGGTGCATCGGGACGCAGGGCATCTTCAATCAACGGTCGGCGCATTTGGATCACCTCAGGCGGCATAAAATCATACACCGCATGTCCGACCATCGCCTCGGCGGTGGTGGCAAAAGCCCGCGCGGCAGCATCATTGATCGCCAGAATACGGCCTTCCCGATCCATTAAAATTGCGCCTTCCCGGGTGGTATTCAGCAGCGTCCTGGCGGTGGCTTCGCTGAGGCGCAATTGCTGTTCGGTTTTCAGGCGCCCGATCACATTGCTCAATTCCGCCGCGATCTCATTCAGCACGGCCCGGCTGTGAGTGGGAATTTCCTCAAAAACATGCGATCCCATATTGAAACTCGCCACCAGACGACCCTGATAAAAGATCGGGGTCACTGCCACCGAAAGCAAGCCTTCCTCGCTGGCAGGCATAAAATTCCAGGTCTGTAAAATCTCATTCGAAATGTAAAAAGACTCACCGATCAAAGCCAATTGATAACGCCATTTCTCCGGGCCAACGGTGCGCACCGCTTCGATGAAGGCAGGCTGCATACCCCGATGACTCACCAGGAAAAACGCACCGGTGTTTTCATCCACCGTATAAATCAATCCCGAATCCAGGCCAGTATAGCGCACCGCTGCCTCCAGGCACAGATCCAGAGCCTCTTCCATCTGATCAACCTCTGCCAGGCGCATAGCAAATTCACGCAGCCCGGAGTCCAGACGGCTCTGACGGTCGCGCTCCACCGCTATGGCTGCCAGATCGGAGAACAGGCTGAGCACCGCCAAGTCCTGAGGGTCAATTTCACCCGGCATTGAATCGGCCAACACCAACGCTCCCAGCGTTTGCTCAGCCGCACGCAGCGGAATGGCCACCACGCGCTGCGCCAGGGGCGGTTTCATCAACGGTGCAGGGCCCTGCCAATGTTTCAAATCGGGCACCTGCTGAACCTGACCGGTGCGAACGGCCAGACCGACCAATCCCTGGTCTTGACCAATTTGTTGGGGAGGCTCGACTTCGATGCCTGACGGATTGATAAAAGCCACCAGTTCCAACATCGGGGCATCCTGGCGCAAGAGAAAAGTCCCCGCAAAGGGATGTTCCCAGAACAGGCAGGTTTTTTCCAGCACCAGAGTCAACAAGTGCTGCAGACTGGCACCGCGATTGATCTCCACGGAAATTTCAAACAGGGCTTGCAACTGCCAGGTCCAACGTTCCAGCGCGATGCGGGTGGTCTGCAATTCAAGCACCGTCTCCTGCAAACGTTGATTGGCGTCCTCCATTTGCCCGGTGCGGTCAGCCACCCGCTGTTCCAGTTGTGTGGAAAGGCTTCTCAATTCTTCTTCGAGTTGTTTGTAACGGGTCATGTCCCGCACCAGGGTCAGCACCTGCACCACCTGACCGCCCTCGCGCATCGGGATTTTCAATGTCTCGGTGTATACCCGCCGCTCATCCACCTCATTCCACTCACCGCTGATGAGCGCTTCGCCGCTCTCGAACACCTGCTCATACTCCCGGCGCACCCTCTCACCCAGAAAAGGCAGCAACTCAAACAAATTTTTCCCGAGCGGTGAGTCATGAATCCCATTTTCTGCCAGCATCTGCTCATACGCCCGATTGACCAGCACCAAACGCATCTGGCGATCGACCAGGTTGATCGCGTCGGTCATCAGGTCCAGCAATTGGCCCGCAGGCAGGCTGACCCCACTCAGCCCCTGCACGGCATCGCCTGGGATCTGGCGTCCCTGTTCCAGCACGGCCTGCGCCTCCATCAGGCTGGAATCCAGGCTCCGCGTCTGGTCAGCCTGAGACCGCAGCCAGCGGCGAGTCAACAAAACCAGCGCTGAAGCGCCCAAAAGCGACAAGCCCAACAGGGCGCTGGCGAGGAAAATCAGCGGCCAGCCGCTGACCATCAGCCGCACCGGGGCAAGGCCGGCCAACTCCAGGCTGCTGACCAGCGCCAGTTCGCCGGCCATCAACACCAACAGCCCGGCCACAAACAGGATGATGAAGGCCAGCCAGAAAAAACGCCGCTTCAAGGGTGATCACTCCGCCAGGAGTCTATCCCGTTGGTTGTTATCCAGGTAACGCTTCAGATCATCTGCAAATGCGCGGGTGTTGATCGGTTTGGCGATGAATCCATCACAGCCGGACTCCAGCGCATCCCGGCGGTCATCCAGCAGCACACAGGCGCTCAACGCCAGAATGGGAACGTGGGCGGTTTCAGGCAGCGATTTCAACTGGCGGGCGGCTTCAAAACCGCTCAAACGCGGCAGGCGCAGATCCATCAGGATCAGGTCAGGAAGCTGGCTGCGGGCAATTTCAATCGCCTCAAAACCATCCGAGGCAATCAGCAAACGATATCCGCGCGGTTGAAGCACCGCCTCAATCAACCGGCGATTGGACAAATTGTCTTCGACGATCAAAATCGTCTTTCTGTCGCCTGCCAACCCATTTTCTCCTCATGATCAATTGCCTTCCCGTTTGACCTGAAGCCCCAGCCATCACAGCCCCGCTTCAACGGAGAGGCATTTCAACTATAGCACATTTTTGGGTGAATGGATTTAACAAAATGGCAAATTCTGTTTTTCATCAAGCATCGATACCAAAATGATAAAGGTTATAATACCCTTCAGAAAGGAAAATTCATGGATTCTCAGCCGATGGATTTCAGCAAATTGCGTTTTGATCTTTACCCGACCGATTTTATGTACCTGGCACATACCGACGACCAAAACCAATGGCAGAGCGGCGGAATAGTGCCGTTTCAAGAGCTGCGCCTGTCGCCCGCTGCCGCGGTGTTCAACTACGGCCAGGCAGTGTTCGAGGGGATGAAGGCATTTCACACGGCAAAGGATGAAGTGGTGCTGTTCCGCCCGGAGCTGAACGCGCGGCGCTTTCAACGCTCCTGCGCCAGACTGTTAATGCCGGTTTTTCCCGAGGAACAATTTCTGGACGCAGTGGCGCAGACGGTGCGCGCCAATCGGCGCTGGATTCCACCCTACGACTCCGAACGCGGATTGCAATCGCCCTGCTCGCTGTATATCCGCCCGTTAATGCTGGGCAGCGGAGCGGTGCTGGGAGTCCGCCCTGCGCCCTCATACACCATGGTCGTATTTGTCAGCCCGGTGGGCCCCTATCTGCCGGGTGAGGGGCGGGTGGTGGTGCTGGATGATTACCACCGCACCCCGCCCGGCGGCACCGGCAGCGTCAAAGCCGCCGGGAATTATGCCGGCACGCTGCTGCCGCACCAGACTGCGGTGGAGGGCGGCTTTAAGGACGCGTTGTACCTGGACGCGGCTGAGAACCAGCACATCGAGGAGCTGGGTTCCAGCAATTTCTTCGCTGTGTTCCCCGGCAGCCGCCTGGTCACCCCGCCGCTGAGCGGCACCATCCTGCCGGGGGTGACGCGCGATTCGATCCTGCACATCGCCCGCAGTCTGAACTGGACGGTGGAGGAGCGCCCGCTTTCCATCCAGGAAGTGCTGCAGAGCGCCGAGGAGGCTTTTTTCACCGGCACCGCCGCGGTGGTGCAGTCCATCAATGAAATCCATTTTCAGGGAGAGAGCTGTCCCATCGGCCTGCCCGGAGAGGGGCAGCACACCCGCAAGCTGCGCGAGACGCTGGTAGGCATCCAGACCGGGCAATTGCCCGATTCGTGGGGCTGGCTGCACAAAGTGGTATAAAATTAAGCTCAGAAGATGTTTGATATTGCGCAAGTCCCGTGGGGCTGGATCATTGGGCTGGTGGTGCTGGCTGGCGGCAGCATCTACTGGCTGCAGTTGCTGCGCGAGCGGATGGAAAGCAGCGAAGCCGCGCGGCAGGCTTGCCTGACCAAAGCCGCCCAGGTGCAGCGCGAGCTGATCGACGCCACGCGCCAAATTCCGCCCGATCCGGGACGGCCATACAGCGCGCTGATCGACGAAACCCGGCTGGCCATTGATCAGGGGGCAACGCTGACCGACCTGGTGCGCAAACGCGGCGCCACGCCCGCCGACCAGATCGCATGGATGCCGGGGTGGAGTCTGCTCTTCGTGGTGCCCGCGCTGGTGGAATTATCACGGCGCTTGTCCTTCCACTGGCGTCTGCGGCGCATGCAGCGCTGGACCGCGCAGGCCGAATCTGCGCTGGGCGAAGCGCGCCGCCTGCTGGCGCGCATTGCCGGGCTGGGTCAGGAACAAAAAGATAAATTGGGACGGCTGGGCGAGGATATCGAAAACCTGCGCATGGAAATTGAAGGCAACCTGAGCGCCAGCGCATTGAGCGCCGAGCTGCAGCGCATCCAGCGCCTGCTCGAACAGACCGCAGAGGCGGGTGAAGCGCTTTCCGGTGACAATCCGCCCATGCCGCAGGTGGTGCGCGCCGATCCCATCCTGCGCCAGATCGAAAGCGAACTGCGCGCCATCCGCGACTCGCTGGCCGGGCACCAGCGCCGCCAGGCGCGCCTGCGCCCGGTGTTCCAGCAGGTCGCCAAACGATTACAGGAATTTCGCAAAGCGCTGGCAGAGGAGGAAGAAAAAGCTTATCCCCTGCCGGAGATGAACAACCTGACCAATGACCTGGAAAACCGCCTGACCGCGCTGGAAGGTGTGATGGCGGCGGGTAATTACGAGACCACCGAAAGCGGACTCAAGGATGTTCTCCAGTCGCTGGGCGAATACGAGAAACGCTTTGACCGGCTGCTCAAAGCCCGCCAGCAAGCCGACGAGCTGTATGATCAGACGCGCGCCGAGTTGGATGACCTGCAGCGCTGGCTGAAGCAATGTCCGCGCGAGTATGAAATGGACACCGGGCAGGATTTCGCCCGCCAATTACAAATCCAACTGGCCACACTGGAACGCTTGCAGCAGAGCGAAGACCCCGACGCCATGCGCAGGGCGCAGTTTGTGGACGTTAAAAGGGTGCGCCAATCGCAAAAGGAGTTCGAAGACGACCTGGAAAAATACGACGCACTGCGCGACCGTTACACGGTGGTCAGCGTAAATCAGCTTCAGCAGCGCGCCCGGCAGGTCACCGATTGGCTGTCGTCGCGCAGCCCGGTCTATCAAAGCGAAGCAAAAGCTGCGCGCATCCAGGAGCTTTCCAGCCAAATGGTCTCCACCTGGCGCAGCCTGCCGCAGGGCGGCCCCGGGCGCACCCTGCAGAGCCAACTGCGCGGGCTGGTGGCCGGTCTGTCAGCCCTGAACGACGTTTATCTCCAGCTTGAAAAGGCCTGCCAGGCTGCCGAAATCATCCTGGACAGACTGCAGGAAGAACACAACCAGGCGGTTGAGGTGCTCAGCGACCCGCTGTTCCGCGAGGTCAACTGGATCCTGCAGGACAATGTGGAAGACCTTTCGCCGCGGGCCGAAAACTGCCGCCAGCGGCGCGAACAACTGGCCACCCGCCTCGGTTCGCCCGGCGAAGATTTCAACAGCCTGCTCGACCAGGCGAAAAAACTGCGCGCAGAGACCAAGCGGCTCTATGACGAATACTACAACCGCCTGGACAGGCACACCGATCAGTTGACCCGTCTGGACGAGCGTATGGCGTATCTATCCAACGCCCTGAAGGGGTTCCAGAGCAACAAGCTGCTCGACCTGCAGGCGCAGACCGGCAGCCTGCTGGATGAAATAGACGCCTGGCGCGAACGGCGCGGCGGCATGCAACAAAATTCTTTGGCGAAAATGAGCGCCTTTTGCCGCGAAGGGGATGACATCGTCTCCCGCGCCCAAGCGCAGCAGGAAGAGCTGGAGCGCACCATCCAGACGGTCAACCAGAGATGGGGTCTGGCCAGCCGGGCGGTGGAAGACGCCGAGCGCGCGTTAAATAACGCAGAGAAGGCGCTGCAGCGCGCCCAGAACAGCACCCAGGGCAGCGTGGGAGCTGCGCTGTGGCCGGCGGCGGATTTCATCAACCAGGCCAAGAAGCTGCTGGCTGGGCTGCAAAATCCGGTGCGCAGACGCCTGCCCGAGGAAGCGCTGCAGACTCTGGATCAGGTGCAGGCGCTGGCGCAGAGCGCGCAACGCGTGGTGCAGCAGGTGATGGCGGCGCAATAGCGCCAGTCCGGGCGTGATATACTAGCCCTGCCATGCCCGTACTCACCGCCATCGACCTGAGCAAATCCTACGGTCCGCTGGACATCTTCGCCCACCTTTCATTGAGCATCCCCCACCGCGCGCGCATTGGCCTGGTGGGCGCCAACGGGGTGGGGAAAACCACGCTGCTGCGCATTCTGACCGGGCTGGAGGAGCCGAGCGGCGGCAGCCTTCTCGCTGCCAAAGGCACGCGCATCGGTTACCTGGCGCAGGAGGGCGGGATTGACTCGACCGGCACGCTGTGGCAGGAATGCCTGAGCGCATTTCCCGAAGTGCTGGAGCTGCAGGCTGAGATGGACCGGCTGGAAGCGGCGATGAGCCTCGCCCACCCGCCCGCGGATGCGCTGGAAGCCTACGGGCGCGCGCAGGTGCGTTTTGACCACCTGGGCGGCTACACCTATGAGCAGCGCATCCGCCAGACGCTCTCTGGGCTGGGCTTTGCGGCGGCGGATCATCACCGCCCGATGACTCAGCTCTCCGGCGGTCAGCGCACCCGCGCCTTGCTGGCAAAGTTGCTGCTTTCCAACCCCGACTTACTGCTGCTGGATGAACCGACCAATCACCTCGACATCGCCGCCATTGAGTGGCTCGAGAATTTCCTCAAAGATTGGCCCGGGGCGGCGCTGATCGTTTCGCACGACCGTTATTTTCTCGATCAAGTGGTGCAGTCTGTCTGGGAAATGACCCCCGCGTTGGAGCTGTACCACGGCAATTACTCGGCCTACCTCGCCCAGCGGGCTGAGCGCTACCAGCGCCGGCTGGAGGAATACCAGGCTCAGCAGGAGTTGATCGCCAAAGAAGGGGATTACATCCAGCGCAACATCGCCGGGCAGAACACCCGCCAGGCGCAGGGTCGCCGCCGAAGGCTGGAGCGCATGCTCGAAGAGGCGCTGATCACCCCGCCCGCCCACCGGCGCCGCCTGAATCTCAGCCTGGAACCGGCGGCCCGCTCCGGCGACCTGGTGCTGCGCACTTACGGCCTGCAGGTCGGTTATGCCGATGAAGGACGGCCGTTGTTCAGCGCGCCGGATCTGACCCTGCGGCGCGGCGAGTGTGCCGCCATCCTGGGTCCCAACGGGGCAGGCAAGACCACGTTCTTAAAAACACTGCTGGCGCAGGTGGCGCCTTTTCGCGGCGACCTGGAGCTGGGCGCCAACCTGCAAATTGGCTATTTTGCCCAGGCGCACGAAGGTCTGCACGCGGAAAACACGCTGCTCGAGGAAATTGAGCTGGTCGCCCCTCAAATGCGCCCAGCCGAAATCCGCGATACCCTGGCTAAATTCCTGTTCCGCGGGGACGACGTGTACAAAGAAGTCGGCGTGCTTTCAGGGGGTGAGCGGGGGCGGCTGGCGCTGGCCTGCCTGGCGCTGCAGGGAGCCAACCTGCTGCTGCTGGACGAGCCGACCAACCATTTGGATCTCGAATCCCAGGAAGTGCTGCAGGCGATGCTGGGAGAATACCGCGGCACCATCCTGCTGGTGTCTCACGACCGCTACCTGATCGACGCGCTGGCAACCCAGATCTGGGAGGTGGTGCCGTCCGAAGCCGCGCTGCGCACCTTTGAGGGCAGTTACAGCGAATACCGGGCCTGGAAAGCAGCCCAGGACGAGGCTGCCGCCCAGGGACAGTCCGTCCCGCGGCCCAAAAATGAGCCTGCCAGAACGGCTGCCCGCGCAGGTCTGAGCAAGATGGAGCTGAAGAAACGCCAGGCGCGCCTGCAGGCGCTGGAAGACCAGATCAGCCAACTGGAAGATCAATTGCAAATCATCACCCGCCAGCTCGAGAATCCCGGCGGCGACGCCGGGCGCATCCAGCGCCTGGGGCAGGAATACACCCGCCTGCAGGAACAGCTTGAATTGCTGATGCTGGAGTGGGAGAAGGCGCAGGAGTAGTGGTAGTACAATACAAGCATGCAACCCTATTCGCTGGCTAACAAAGTTGCGCTGGTGACCGGCGCGAGCCGGGCGATCGGCATCGGCGCGGCCATTGCGCGCGAGCTGGCGCGCGGCGGCGCAGATATATTCATCACGCATTACTGCCCCTACGATGCCGCCCAGCCGTGGGGCAGCCAGCCCGGCGAGCCGCAGGCGCTGCTGGCTGAGCTGCGCGGGATGGGCGTGCGCGCGGCGGGCATGGAGCTGGACCTTGCCGACCCGTCCGCCCCGGCGCGTCTGTTCGCGGCGCTTGAGGCGGCGCTGGGCGCGGCGAGCATCCTGGTCAACAACGCGGTGGTGTCCGAGATGGGCGGCTGGCAGGAGCTGACCGCCGGGCAATTCGACCGCCATTACGCCGTCAACCTGCGCGCGGTGGGACTGCTGTGCGCCGAGTTCGCCCGGCGCTGCCCGGCGGGCGGGGGGCGAATCATCAACCTGACCTCCGGTCAGGGGGTGGGACCGATGCCGGATGAGCTGGCGTACATCGCCACCAAAGGCGGGCTGGAGGCGCTGACCGGCAGCCTCAGCCCGGCGCTGGCGCGCAAGGGCATCACCATCAACGCCATCGACCCCGGCATCACCGACACCGGCTGGATCAGCCCCGAGCAGCAAACCGAGTGGACGGCGCGCGCGCCGTTTGGACGGTTGGGCCGACCCGAAGATGCCGCCCGCCTGGCGCGCTTTCTGGCTTCCGATGAAGCCGGCTGGATCACCGGGCAGGTGATCCACTCGCGCGGCGCCATGTGATCATCAGCGGTGGCGAGTACGCTTTGACACAAGTGATCCGTACACAAAAACAGCTACCTGCCAGATGGAGAGATCAAATTGACAAAAGTTTTGCTAAAAATTATCCCATTTCGCTTGCTTTCCACGCTTGCGGCGTTTTGGACAGCCGCTGGGCTGCTGCTGGCGGCCTGCGGGCCGGCGCCCACCCCGGTGGAACCGGCGGAGATCGTCTTCTATGCCGAAAGCGCAGATAAAAGCTATTACCAGACCTTGATCAAAAAGTTCAATCAGGAATACCCTGAAATCAGCGTGACGCTCAAAACCGGTCCCTACCTGCGCAGTGAGGACGGGCAGCCCGGCTGGGATGTGCGCATCATCACCTGGAACTCGCGCTTTCAGCGGCGCAGCGAGCAAATGGACGTGGGGTTGGATCTGAACAGCCTGATCTCGCAGGACGTCGGTTTCAACCGCGACGATTATTACCCCGGCACGCTGGAGGCTTTCATCGAGGAGGGCGAGCTGCGCGCACTGCCGATCGGCATTGATCCGTGGGTGATGTTCTATAACAAGGACCTCTTTGACCAAAACGGGACGGCCTATCCGCAGCCCGGATGGACCTGGGATGATTTCCTCAGCGCGGCGCGCGCGCTGACCGACCAGGATGCAGGCGTGTTTGGTTATGTACCGGCCGAGTTCACCCTCGACAGCCTGCTGTTTGTCCAGCAGCACGGCGGGCGGCTCTCGGACGAGAACGGCGCGCCGACCTTTGACGATCCGGCTGCGGTGGAAGCCATGCAGTGGTATTCCAACCTGTTCTATGTGGACAAGGTGGCGCCCAACCGCGAGAAGTGCTGGGATGTGTTCGACATGGCCAGCGCCGAACAGCTCGGTCCGCTGCTGGGCAAGGTGGGCATGTGGATGGGGCCGCTGCTGCTGTGGCGCGGTATCCCCGACACTTCCGGCTGGAAATTCCGCCTGGGGGTGGCGGCGCTGCCGCGCGATGTCAATGCCTTCACCCTGGCCACCTTCGACGGGATTGCCATCTCCAGCCAGACTCGCCATCCCGAAGCAAGCTGGAGGTGGGTTTCCTTCCTGGCGGATGAGATGCCGCGCAGCTCAATGCCGGTGCGCATCTCGTTGGCCGAATCCAAGGCGTATGAAAGCTACGCCGGCAGCGAGGTGGCGCTGGCGGCGCGCGAGGCGATGAAAGACGCCGCGCTGCCCGGCCCAACCAGCGAGGCGGTGTTCAATTACACTTATAATTTGATCCAGGTGGCGCAGAACATCTACGATGGCAATCCCGACGCCGCGGCGTTGATGGAAGCCACCCAGCGCCGGCTGGAGTCGCAATGAGTCGCCAGATCATGCTTGTCTTGATCCTGGCAGGACTGCTGCTGGGCGCCTGCCAGCCCAGGCCCACACCGGCGCCGTTGGTGACCGACACAATCGCCTTCGCCTTTCCCTCCGCCGACACAGCCTATTACCGCGCCCTGCTGGTCAAGTTCAACCAGCAGCATCCCGAAATTGGGGTGGACCTGCTGCCGCGCGACGGCGGTTACGGCGATGTGGCGTGGGACGTGCGCGTCATCTCGCGGCGCATCGTCACCAACCCCGACAATCCCGCATCAGCGGACTTTCTCAGCCTGGATGCGTTCATCGCCCAAAACCCAACCTTCGACCGCGCCGATTATTACCCCGGCACGCTGGAAGCCTTCACCGACCAGGGCAAGCTCAAGGCGCTCCCCTACGGCCTGGACCCGGAGGTGATGTTCTACAACAAAGATCTCTTCGACCAGCGCCAGGTGGCTTATCCGCAGGCGGGCTGGACGCGGGATGACTTCCTGCAGAAAGCCAGCGCGCTGTCCGATCCCGCGCAGGGTGTCTACGGTTATGTTTCGGATAACGAACATGAGGACGCCTTTTTCTTCGCCATGCAGCACGGCGGGCGGCTGGCGGATGACAGCGGCAAGCCCACCCTCAGCGACCCGCTGACCGTGGAGGCGATGACATGGTACGGGCGGCTGTTCCATGAATACCGCGTGGCGCCCACCCCGGACGTGATCGGCGACCTGTATGTCTCCAGTGAGGCGTACGCGGCGGCGATCGTCTCCGGGCGCACGGGGATGTGGATGGGGCCGTATTCCAACTGGATCGGCGACGAGACGGTGGGGAAATACAAGTTTCGCCTGGGCGCGGCGCCGCTGCCGAAGGACGCGCAGCCGTTCACCCTGGCGATGTTTGAAGGCTACGCCGTTTCGCCCGGGGCGGCCGCGCCGGAAGCCTGCTGGGCGTGGATCACCTTTCTAAGCGGGGAGATGCCCAACCGGCTGCTGCCTGCGCGGCGCTCGCTGGCCGAGTCGCAAACCTACATCAACCTGACCGGCAGTGAGGTGGCGCAGGCCGGGCGCGATTCACTGGCAGACGCGCGCCTGGTGAACCGTTTTGGCGGCGGGATGGGGCAGTTCGGCGCGCAGGAAGCCTTCTTCTGGGCGGTCGAACAGATCGTCAACGGCGAGATGACGGCTGCCCAGGCTCTGGCGCAGGCGCAAATTCGCGCCGAGCAGTCGCAATAAATGTATAATATCCATCAGGCGGGGTTCCTCCGCTGATTTTTTCCGCGTTCGAGGTGAACATGAGCACAACAGGCAAAACGCGCTGGGCGGCCGGGCTGGCCGCGCTGTTGATCCTGGCCGGGCTGCTGGCGGGCTGCGCCCAGGTGCTGCCCACCCCGGTCGAGCCGGCGACGATCAATTTTCTGATCGATGATTATGAGCAGGAATACTACAAGGCTCTGATCCCCAAGTTCAACGAGCAATATCCCAACATCACCGTCCAATTATCCTGGCGCGAGAGCGGCGGGGGAGGAAATTGGGACGCGCGCAAGGTTACTTCAGATATGCTCAGCGATCCCAGCGATCCCACCCTGACCGAGAATGCGCTGGACCTGAGTCCTTTCCTGACTCAGAGTGAATGGGTCAAGCGCGAGGATTACTTCCCGGGTGTGTTGGATGGGCTAAACATCGAGGGTAAACAGGTGGCGCTGCCCTACGGTCTGGACCCGTGGGTGATGTATTACAACAAGGCGCTGTTTGACCAACGCCAGGTGGAATATCCGCGGGTGGGATGGACGCTGACCGATTTCATCGCCACCGCCGGGCAGTTGACTGACGCCGAGACGGGCTATTACGGCTACTCGCCGGTAGATTTCCAGATCGACAGTTTCTTCTTCCTGTACCAGATGGGCGGGCGGATCGCCGACGAATCCGGCAAGCCGACCTTCACCGAACCGCGCACGGTGGAGGCGATGGAATGGTATTCGCGCCTGTTCCACGAGTACCAGGTGGCTGTCGGCCCCAAGGCGGCGTACAGCCTGTACGGTTCGCAAAGCCTGTTCGGTTCGGGCGGCTACGCCGCGGGCATCCTCAGCAGCCGCACCGCCATGTGGATCGGGCCGTTCTCGATGCGCATGGTTCCGCAGATGGCGCAAATGCAGACAGGCATCGCGCCGCTGCCTTCCGACGGCGCCCCGCTGACCGCAGCAACGTTCGAGGGCTACGCCATTTCCAAGTTGAGCAAGCAGCCCGAGGCGAGCTGGAAGTGGATCGCCTTCCTGGCGCAGGAAATGCCGATGATCACCTACCCGGCGCGGCGCTCGCTGGCTGAGTCCGCCGCCTTCGATAATCTTGTGGGCGCCGAGGCAGCTCAGGGCGTGCGCGACGCGATGCAGACCGCCATCCTGGCCAACCGCGAGATGGCGGGGCCGATCGGCAACAAAATGAATATCCTGGTGCGCGTGGCAGAGCAGATCGCCAACGGCGAGGTGGGTGTGGAGCAGGCGCTCAACGCCGCGCAGATCCTGGCCGAAAATTCGCAATGAAGAAAATCAAAAAAAATAAAGGAGAACCATGAGCAGCAAAATCTTTGTGGATAAGCAGCGGGTGATTGGGAGCATTGATCCGAGGGTGTTCGGCGGTTTTTTGGAACACATGGGGCGCGCCATCTACGAGGGCATTTACGATCCCGCCTCGCCGCTGGCCGACGAGCGCGGCTTCCGCCGCGATGTGCTGGCGGCGCTGCAGGAGCTTGACCCGCCGGTGATCCGCTACCCGGGCGGCAATTTTCTCAGCGGCTATCACTGGCTGGACGGGGTTGGTCCGCGCGAGCAGCGCCCCGCGCGGCGCGAGCTGGCCTGGCGCTCAATCGAGACCAACCAGTTCGGCACCGATGAGTTTGTCCAGTACTGCCGCGCGCTGGGCAGCCAGCCAATGCTGGGGGTCAACATGGGCACCGGCACAATCGAGGAAGCGTCTGCGTTGGTGGAATACTGCAACGCGCCCGGCGGCAGTTATTACGCCGACCTGCGCGTGCGCAACGGCGCGCGCCAGCCGCACGACGTGAAATATTGGTGCCTGGGCAACGAGATGGACGGACCCTGGCAGATCGGACACCTGGACGCAGCCGCCTACGGGCGCAAGGCGCTGGAGGCAGCCAAGCTGATGCGCCTGCACGACCCATCCATTCAACTGGTCCTGTGCGGCTCGTCCGGTACGGGCATGCCCACTTTCCCCGAATGGGACCGCACCTCGCTGGAGATCGCCTGGGAGCAGGTGGACTTTCTCTCGCTGCACTATTACGCGGGCAACCGCGAGGACGACACGCCCTCCTACCTGGCTTACGCGCTGGCTTTTGAGCAGCATCTGGACGCACTGCAAGGCACGCTGCGCTACGTCAAGGCCAAAACCCGCTCGGCGCACGACGTCTATTTGTCGTGGGATGAGTGGAATGTGTGGTACAAGGCGATGGTCATGGACGGAGAATGGACGCAGGCGCCCCACCTGATCGAGGAGGTGTACAATCTGGAGGATGCGCTGGTGGTGGCTCAGTGGCTGAGCGTGTTCCTGCGCCGCTGCGATGTGCTGCGCATGGCTTGCCTGGCGCAACTGGTCAACGTGATTGCGCCGATTCTCACCCGCCGCGACGCGCTGCTGCGTCAGACCATCTTCTATCCGCTCAAGCTCTACCGCCAGTTTGCGCGCGGGGCGGCGCTGGATGTGCTGTGCCAGGCGCCAACCTATGACACGCAAAAATACGGCGCGGTGCCGCTGCTGGACGTTTCGGCCAGTTATGACGCGCAGAGCGGTCAGTCGGCGCTGTTCATCGTCAATCGCAGCCTCACCGAAAGCCAACCGGTGGAGATCGTCTGGCAGGGCTGGACGCCCGGCTCAGGCGCGCGCCTGATCCAGATCAGCGGCGCCGACCCCAAAGCGGTCAACAGTTTCGACCAGCCGCATGCCGTGGTGCCGCAGGATCGCGGTCAGGTGGTCATCCACGACGGTGCGCTGGCGCTCAGCCTGCCGCCGCTGTCGTTCAGTGTCCTGGCGCTGAATTCGTAGGTATAATTCAGCAAATTTTTACGGGCAGGAGTGAAGAATGGATGTTTGGTTGAGCAATTTTCCACCGGTGATGCAGGCTCTGCTGGCCACTCTGTTCACCTGGGGTATGACCGCCGCAGGCGCGGGGATGGTTTTTTTCTTCAGAACCATCAACCGCAAAGTGTTGGACGGGATGCTGGGCTTTGCCTCGGGGGTGATGATCGCGGCCAGCTTCTGGTCGCTGCTGGCACCGGCGATTGAAATGGCCGGCGAGGACTCGACGCTGCCAGCCTGGCTGCCGGCAGTGATCGGTTTCCTGCTCGGCGGAGCCTTTCTGTGGGGGGTGGACAAACTGCTGCCGCATCTGCACGTGGGTTTTGAGTCCAACGAGGCGGAAGGCCTGCACACCACCTGGCGGCGCAGTGTGTTGCTGGTGCTGGCCATCACCCTGCACAACTTCCCCGAGGGCCTGGCGGTGGGGGTGGCGTTCGGTGCGCTTGGCGCCGGCATCCCCTCAGCCTCATTCGCCGGAGCGTTGGCGCTGGCCATCGGCATCGGCATCCAGAACTTTCCCGAAGGCGCGGCGGTCTCAGTGCCGCTGCGCCGCGAGGGGCTGAGTCGCTTCAAGAGCTTCCTCTACGGGCAGGCGTCGGGCGTCGTCGAACCGATCGCCGGCGTGCTCGGCGCGCTGGCGGTGACGCTGATGCGCCCGCTGCTGCCCTACGCGCTGGCCTTCGCGGCGGGTGCCATGATCTATGTGGTGGCTGAAGAACTGATCCCCGAATCGCAGGCGCGGCACAAAGATTCCCACATCGCCACCCTGGGCGTGATGCTCGGCTTTGCGGCGATGATGCTGCTGGATGTGGCGCTGGGATAGAGGTCAATATGCAGAATTCTTTTTATGAAATCGAGTGGCGCGGGCAGGCGGATTGCCTGTTTTGTTATACGCTCAGCGGCGAGCGCCGCAGCATCGCCGTCGCCGCGCCGGTCTTTGAAATTGACGGACAGCGCGTCCAGGCGGCGCTGGCAAGCTGGGACGTTGAGCCGCCTGTACGATTGGCATACGGCGTGGATGAATTTCGCCTGCGCGGCTGGTTGGCAGGCTATGCGGATATTGAGCTTGAAACGGTGCTGCGCATCGCGCCTCAATCGCCTGTGCTGCGCTGGCGCTACACGCTGCACAGCGCAGGCGGTCACCGGCTGACCCGCAGCAGTGGGCAGGATCAACTGGAATACCTGGCGCTCGACCTGCAGGATTTTGAGTCCGTCAGCGAGGTGCGTTTCAGCGAATTCGATGAATCCATCCACAGCTTCCGCCCCAACGAGCTGCCGTTGGATGAGCGCCATTTCGACAACCAACTGGCGGTGATGGGGCCGATGCTGCTGGCGAGCGGTGGCGGTTTGGGGCTGCTGGCAGCCTACGAGCACGGCTCGCAGGTGCCGGACGCGTTTGTCCATTTCCGCCTCAGCCCGCCGCGCCGCACGGTTTTGGCGGCGGTCAAGGGCAATTATCCTGGCGGGCGCAGTCTGGACGCCGACCATCCGTTTGAGACCATCTGTCTTCAGATGGCGGTTGTACCGGGCGGGCGGGCAGAGTTGGCGCGGGCTTATCGCGACTTTGTGCTGCGATGGTTGTCGCCCAACAGCCAATCGCGCCAGCCGTACATTTTCTACAATACCTGGAATTACCAGGAACGCAACAAATGGTGGAATCAGAAGACCTTCCTCGATTCGATGCACCAGGCGCGCATCCTGGAGGAAATTGACATCGCCCAGAGCATGGGCATTGAGGTGTTCGTCATCGACACCGGCTGGTACGAGAAGACCGGCGACTGGCAGGTCAACCGCCAGCGCTTTCCGGACGGTCTGAAGACGGTCAAGGAGCGCCTGGACGGATATGGCATGAAGCTGGGATTGTGGTTTTCACCGCTCCAGGTGGCGCTGTCCAGCCGCATCTACCAGCAGCACCTCGACTGCCAAACGTCCTGGAACGGGGAGAAATCGCATCCCTGGCCGGTGTGGGAGACCGAAGAGTCGGTCACCATGTGCCTGGCCAGCCGCTACTGGGAAGCCTTCGCCGATGAATTGATACGCCTGTCGCGCGAGCTGGGTGTGACCTACTTCAAGTGGGATGCGGTGCACCAGTACGGCTGCGATGACCCGGGGCACTTTCACGGCGGGCCGCAGAACACGCCTCAGGAGCGCGCCGACTGCTACGCTTTTGAGTCCTGCCTGTACCTGGCGCGCGTGGTGGACAGGTTGTGCGCGGCCTGCCCCGAGGCGATTGTCGACTTTGACATCACCGAAGGTCAGCGCTCGGTGGGGCTCAGCTTTCTCGCGGCGGGTAAATACTTCCTGATCAACAACGGCCCGTATTATCCCAATCTGGACGATCCCGAATATGCGCCGGGGGGTG